>JBJKOV010000342.1:0-1529 GCA_046707105.1 Thermodesulfovibrionales bacterium | reverse complement strand
CCACCACTTCGCCTATTACAGAGGCCCTTGAGCCGGCTTCCGTCTTTCTCATTTCCTCCACCAGCATGTCCGCATCGCCCGGACCGACAACCGCGACGAGTATCCCCTCATTTGCAATATACAATGGGTCGAGCCCCAGGAGATCGCATGCGCCCCTCACGCCGGGCCTGACTTCGATGCAGCCCTCTTCGATGACTATGCCCATGCCGGAATCGTCGGTAAACTCCTTCAGCGTCGTCGCCAGACCTCCCCTCGTCGGGTCCCTCATCGTGCTGATATTGCGGGTCTTTGCGAGCATGACCCCGACAAGTCCGTTCAGCGGCCGCACATCGCTCAGCAGCGGCGGATCGAAGCTTATGCCGTTCCTCTCCGCCATCACAGCGACGCCATGGTTACCTATCGACCCGCTAACAATGACTTTGTCACCGGCCCTCATCCGAAGCGGCGAAATGTCTACGCCGTCGTCCACTATACCGAATCCCGCCGTGTTGATAAACACTCCGTCGCCCTTTCCCCTGTCGACAACCTTCGTATCTCCGGCCACTATCTTCACACCTGCTTCATCCGCGACGGCCTTCATCGACCGCAGGATCCTTTCCAGGTCGTCAAGCGGAAAACCCTCCTCGATGATGAAGCCGGCAGTAAGATAGAGAGGCCGCGCCCCTGAAACGGCGAGGTCATTCACGGTCCCGCAGACAGAAAGTACGCCGATATCGCCGCCCGGGAAAAAGAGAGGGGATACCACGTAGGAATCGGTGGTCACCGCCACCTTTCCCTTCGAAAAATCGCCGATAACAGCCGAGTCGTTCAGGGTCCTGATATCGAAGGCAGGCGCGAAATAATCCCGCACGAGCCTGTGCATCATCCTCCCGCCGCTTCCATGCCCCATCTGTATCAGTTCCAAGAATTCACCTCACTTTACATTACAATTACAAAAACTGCTCAAAAAGCCCGAAAGGACCCGCCAGTCTTTTTCTGAAACCACATGCGGGATATCTGCATTTACCAGGAAAAGTCGCAAGAAATGCTTCACAGCTGTCATTCCCGCAAGCGAAGCGAGTCGGGAATCTCTCTGAAAACGCAGAAAGATTCCGGACAAGCCGGAATGACAAAATGACGGCTGTGCGCGGCCTTACTGATGACTGCATTAGTATGTAGACGATTAACAGAATCATGTCTTCATTACAAGACTTTCTTGGTGTATCTTCCGGGCTGTTATGCACTTCAGGTTTATCATACAGCCAAACGATACTTATAATAGGCGGCGCAGCTCCCTTCGGAGCTCACCATACAGGGGCCCACCGGCCTTTCGGGCGTACAGGCCCTGCCGAAGAGAGCGCAGTCCGTGGGGATCTTTATACCTCTGAGAACTTCGCCGCAGGAGCAGGCCTTAGGCTCACTCGCCTCCGGGACCTCCACGTTGCAGACCGACCTGATATCACGGCCCCTGTATTTATCCCTCAGTCCGAGACCGCTCCCCGGTATTATGCCTATGCCCCTCCATTCGGCGTCTTCGGCCTCGAAGCATT
>JBJKOV010000341.1:0-1306 GCA_046707105.1 Thermodesulfovibrionales bacterium | reverse complement strand
GGCGGAGCATCGGGCGGATGGTAAGGATTAAAGAAATTTCATGTTAGTCCCTTAGAAAATAAAAGCTGGACAAGAAACATGAAAGAATACCGGTTCACCGCAGAGACACAGAGGGCGCAGAGAGTGTAAATTATATATTTCTGCTGAGAGGGCAGAAATATATAAACTGCCATGATGGGCTTCTTTTGTTTTCCGGGCGTCTCACCGGAAAACAAAATTAATGGTATCTCTGCGAACTCTGCGTCTCAGCGGTGGAAATGTTTTGGTTCCGGCTTTGCCGGGTTAGGAATGTGACTTGTTTTCATAAAGGGAGGATTGCGATGGGAAAAGGAGCAAAGACAGCGCTTGTGATCCTGGCTATTGTTGTGGTCGTAGCGGCCATGACGGTCGGATGGGGGATCAATGAATATAATAAAGTGATCACCATGGACGAAGGGGTCAAGGCCAGCTGGGCGCAGGTGGAAAACCAGTTGAAGAGGCGATATGATCTCATACCGAACCTTGTGGAAACCGTCAAGGGCTATGCTAAGCACGAGAAGGAGCTCTTTGAAAATATCGCAGAGGCAAGGACGAAATATTTCCAGGCTTCCGGTGTTAAGGGAAAGATAGATGCATCGAACAGGCTGGAGGGCATGTTATCGAGGCTTCTCATGCTGCGGGAGTCTTACCCGCAGTTGAAGGCAAACGAGTCTTTTCTGAAACTTCAGGATAGTCTTGAGGGGACGGAAAACAGGATTGCGGTCGAGAGGATGCGGTATAACGAAGCCGTCCAGGCGCTCAACACTTACAGAAGGACCGTCTACGGCAGGTTTTTCTCGGCCTTGGCGGGTGTCTCAGCGGCCCAGTATTATCAGCTCCCCGAGGGTGAAGCGTCCGCGCCGAAGGTAAAATTCTGACGGGCCGGGTTGCGTCCTATTTTATTAATGGCTCAAACAGAAAATCCCTCCTGACCTTCTTTTGACAAAGGGAAGTCAGGAGGGATTATTCTTGAATGTGCGGCGGGACAGAGGCCTCTCCCTCCCTCTCGCTTTGCTCAGAGGCTTCTGCCTCCTTATTTTCTCCATGCAGACTGCATAGTCTAGCTGCCTGCCGGCAGACAGACCTGCAAAAGAAACCGCTCGGAAGTTTTGTCCCGCATTGGCGTGGTGCGTAACGCTCGAAGTCTATGAATAGAGTGGGTTAGGAGCCTGTCGGACTTAAATTCATTCATGGCATAATAGGGGCCATGGAAAAATATATAAACGTAGACAGAGACACACCAATGTTGTTACCTGCGGACCTTCGGGAATGGATAGCTGAAAATGAC
>JBJKOV010000340.1:0-4093 GCA_046707105.1 Thermodesulfovibrionales bacterium | reverse complement strand
CCATCATGTCGCCGTCACTCACTATGCCGTAGATATTGTAATCTACGACCGGAAATCCGGGACGGTTGAATGTCTCGGAGAGGTATTTCTCCGCCATCGCCATCCCTACGCCGGTGGCGAAACCCTGCCCCAGAGGGCCGGTGGTAGTCTCTATTCCGCACTGGGGGCAGTATTCCGGGTGACCGGGCGTCTTGCTCTCCCACTGACGGAAATTCTTTATGTCTTCCAGCGAAATGTCATACCCGGTAAGATGAAGGAGGCTGTAAAGGAGCATCGAGCCGTGTCCTGCAGACAGTACGAAGCGGTCCCGGTTATGCCAGTCAGGATCCTTCGGGTTATGCTTCAGAAATCGGGACCATAACACATATGCCATCGGCGCATCGCCCATCGGCATGCCGGGATGTCCCGAGTTGGCTCTTTGTACGGCGTCTACCGCAAGCATCCGTATTGTATTAATACATTGTTCGTCTACGTTCGCCTCTTTCACTTGGTCGCCTCCAGTCGTCCGATTCTGTTCAAGATCTCCTATTTTCACCAGTCATGCCCTGAATCAGGCGACGTTATCTTAACACAACTGAAAGTCCGTTTTCATGCCCCATGTCCTTAAATACCGGGGGACAGCGGATAACAATTTACATGGATGCCGGCATGTCTTATGCTTTATACTAATTTTATGAGCGGGTGGGTGGAATTGTATGTGACGTATGATCAACTCGAAGCCGAGATGATCAAGGACATCCTCGAAAGCGGGGGAATTAAAGTGGAAATACAGTCGGCAAAGCTCACCCCTTATCCCGTAAACGTAGGAAGGATGGGCGAAGTAAAACTGTTTGTGAAGGAAGAGGACAAAGATACCGCAGAAGAGATAATAAGATCTACTTCTAAGGAAGGGTACGGGGCAGGGCCGGAAGAAGAAGGCTCCTGAAACACCGGAGCCTGGAAAAGGGATTGTTGCATGCATTCAGGAATGAATGAGCTGAAAAGGCAGGTTTTTTATGGGCTCCTGGATCTTGCCGGACGGGTGTTTATGCTGGTGGAATACGCTGACGGCGTGGTTATCGGCACCAGGGGATTCCTGCCGGAGGAGAAAGAAAAGGGCATCGTGCTGGTGTTCAACAACAAGATGAATTTTCAATGGGATGGATCGGGGCTCTCCGCAAAACTCGTCTTCGGCACGACCCCTCAGCAGTGTTTCATCCCGGCAGAGGCGATTCTTTCAATTTTTTCACCGGAGACCTCCGCACAGTTTTCAGTGTCGCCGGAAAAGAGTGCATCTGCGGATTCTGCGGATGCCGTGCCTGAAGAAAGGCCCCCCTCGGGCAATAAGATAGTAAAGGTCGATTTTCAGAAGAAGAAGTAGCAGTCTGCGGTCTGTAGCAAAAAGGGGGAGGGGTACATTTCCCGGACGCTTTCTTGCCTGGTGATAATCATTGCGGCAATGCGCTTTGGGAACAGAGATCACGGCAGCATTCCGGTTCTATAATCCTGACCAGACTATTCATGAATTTGCGGTGGGATAGAGGCCCCTCCCCGATGCCCGCTTCCCTGGGAGCTTCCTTCGCTAATGGCGGCTCTTTCAACTGCCGCATGCGGCTGACGCGTGGATTGCAATGCCAGGTTCCGGGGGCTACACTTAAGTAGAGTCTGCTTATCATCTCCATGTGCGGCTTCGGAAAGAGAGGGTCCATTTTGAATGGAAGCGGGATGAGGTTCCGTATAATTTTTGAGGACAGCCCCGTGGGTATGATCATCTATGGCCCTGATTACAGGATCATTGAGGCCAACAAGGCGTTGTGCGCGACGCTGGGTTATGCCGAACAGGAGATCATCGGCCTTGGTATTGAAGTCATCACCTGCCCGGAGGACTTGGAGAAGAGCAGAAAACTTCTGGAAGATTCGCTTGCAGGGAAGACCGGGTGTTTTCACCTGGAGAACCGGTATATCAAGAGAGACGGAGGGGTGTTGTGGACCAGGCTTACCGCTGCGGCACTGGAGATACCGGGCAAGGGTATCCAGGGTATAGGAATCATCGAGGACATTACGGAGCGCAGAAGCGCCGAAGAGGCGCTGAGGAAATATGAACGCATTGTATCGGCGACCCCGGACCATATTTCACTTCTTGACAGAAACTTCGAATATGAACTGGTAAATGAAGCATATCTGAAGGCTCACGGCAAGATCCGGGATGAGGTCATCGGACAGACTGTTTCCGGAGTCATGGGGGGGGAGGTGTTTGAAAAGAAGTTGAGGGCCCATCTTGAGAGGTGTCTGAGGGGCGAGGAGATCCGCCATGAGGATTGGTTCGATTTCCCTGCGCAGGGAAGGCGGTTTATGAGCGTCACCTATCAGCCGTACTACGCCTCCGACAATTGCGCCTCTGGCGTGGTGGTGAGTTCACGCGACATCACGGAACTCAAGAATGCGGGCGCTTTCATAGAAAATGTTCTGGAGACCGTCGAAGAGGGATTCATTGTCATCGGCAGGGACTACAGGGTGATCTCTGCCAACAATGCCTATTTAAACATGGTCAACCTGCCGAGGGACGGCGTGATAGGCAGGCACTGTTATGAAATTTCCCATCATGTCTATAAGCCCTGCTGCGAGAATTCTGAAGATTGCCCGTCGGACCTCACTTTCAGAAACGGGGAACGCCATACGGCGGTTCATACGCATTACGATATTAAAGGGGACCCCCTCTTTGTAGAGATAAAGACATATCCCGTGAAGGACGAGAACGGCACTGTCGGTTCAGTCATCGAGGTGATCAACGACATCACGGAAAAAAGAAGACTGGAAGACCAGTTGCGGCAGGCGCAGAAGATGGAGGCTGTAGGTCAGCTTGCAGGAGGGATTGCTCATGACTTTAACAACATCCTGTCCGCAATAACGGGGTATGGGCATATTCTCCGTACGAAGCTGGGCTCCGATGATCCGCTCAGGGTCAATGTGGAGCATATCCTCGATGCGGCCGAAAGGGCTGCTGATGTCACTCACAGCCTCCTTGCATTCAGCAGGAAACAGATAATCAATGTGAGGCCCGTGAGTCCGAATGAGATAATGGACCGGGTCGCAAAGATCCTCTCCAGACTGATAGGAGAAGATATTGAATTGAGGATAGGCCGCACCGCCGGAGACGTCAACATCGTGGCTGACGGAGGGCAGATAGAACAGGTATTGATGAATCTTGCCACCAACGCGAGAGATGCGATGCCCGACGGCGGCATTCTTACAATAGACTCCGAAGTTGTAAAACTGGACGATAAATTTGTAGAGATTCACGGGTATGGAAAGCCCGGGATATACGACCTTATCGCTGTTTCGGACAATGGGACCGGCATGGACGAGAAGACAAGGAAGAGAATATTCGAACCTTTCTTCACCACGAAGGAGATGGGGAGGGGTACAGGTCTCGGCCTGTCGATTGTGTACGGTATCATAAAACAGCACAACGGCTTCATCAACGTCTACAGCGAGGTCGATAAAGGCACCACTTTCAAGATTTATCTGCCCGCTGTCATGGTAAAGGACGTGGAAAAACCCGGGGCGCTGCGGACGCAGTCCTCTCCGGCAAGGGGATCCGAGACCATAATAGTTGCAGAGGACGACGCGGCCCTGCGGAAACTCTCGACCGTTGTGCTGACCGAGTTCGGATACAAGGTGATCGAAGCGGCGGACGGGGAAGAGGCGGTGGAGGAATGCATCCGTAACAGTGATGTTGTTGATATGGTCATGCTCGACGTGATCATGCCCAAAAAGAACGGACGGGAGGCATACGAGGAGATAAAAAAGATAAAACCGGGTATTAAGGTCCTGTTTGCAAGCGGCTACACTGCCGATATTGTGCACAAGAAAGGGATAATAGATGAAGGCCAGGACTTCCTTCTGAAACCCGTTTCTCCGAATGACCTCCTCAGAAAGGTGAGAGAGATACTGGACCGCAAGCGGGAGAATGCCTAGTCTGTACAGTTCATAAAATTGAGGATAAATCTGATATCCTGTTAGTAGCGGTTTTGCAGCCTGATGCGAATTCTAAAACGTGGGGCGGGTACCTTTTCGGCCCGCCCGGGACACTCAGCGGGAGGAGACTGTGGCC
>JBJKOV010000339.1:0-2172 GCA_046707105.1 Thermodesulfovibrionales bacterium | reverse complement strand
GCTTCTTCAGCCATCGCTACCTCCTCAAAATTGTGATTCGATTATTTACGCCCCAAGGCGTAACCTGATGCCCATTCCGGGCCTTTCGCAAGGGATTGCCGGAGGGGGAGAACAATGAAGACAAAATGATGCAGGATACTGATACTGATACACAGAATCTCTATGCTGAGATTCCCCCATGTTTTCCTGCCCCCCTTTATCTTTCCCAGGCATAACATAATGCCGACACTGATCGTGTTTCAAGATTACAAGAACTTTTCTGATGTGTCAACAGGACGGGCGGTGACGAAGAGAAGAGAGAATGGGATCCGGGGCGGACACTTTTCCTTTCGGTATGAACGGGACTATACGATATCTATCGGGGACAAGACCGGCGTTTTACCGGGGGATGATCCTGGCAAAGTGTATCGTCTGATTCTGCTCAAAACTCATGTCCCCTCCTCACCCTACCATCTTCCTCATGCAGACAAGATTGGTGGCGGACCAGCCGTTGGCGGAGTAAAACTTCATCGCCGGCTCATTGTCCGAATCCCGGAGCAGCTGAAGTCTTGAGATTTTCTTGTCGGAGCACCATCCGGCGACCTCGGAAAGAAGGCCTGCACCTATCCCCTTTCCCCTGTATTCCTTCCGTACGATCACGTCTTCAAGCAGGGCGACAGGTCCGCCTTCAGCGGTAGAAATCAGCATCTGCACCGAGCACATGCCGACGATCTCCCCGGCGTCTTCAGCCACGAAGACAGCCGATGACCCGGATGCGTCGTTGATTAAAAGACTCAGCCCGCTCGCCTGCTTGCGCTCGTCGGGCCTGAAATCCGCCTCTACCGAGAAAAGCTCCGAAAGCAGCCCGCACATCTGTGTGATGTCGGTAGGCAAGGCCTTTCTGATCACAACCTCCACCTGTTTATCCCTGCAAAAAGTCAAGGCCGGGGCAGTCAGTCCGTCGTCCGTCACTCCCGCTTGCCGGGAGTCCTTCCGAAGAAAGATTCCGGACAAGCCGGAATGACAAGAAACGGGATATTACTTTCGCAATAGTTTGGACTTCCGTCAGATTTCCACGTGGATGTGGCATTTCTTTGTACAGGCCTTCGCGCATGCCTCACAGCCGATGCAGTTTTCGGGCCTCGCAACCGACATCACTTTGTTGCCCATGTCGTCTCCGAATTCATCCTCGCCCTCAAACGGCTTTTCGATGAGTTCGAGGACGTCGCGGCTGCAAACCTTGTAGCACCTTCCGCATCCTATGCACTTGTCGACATCGATCGAATCTATGAACCTCGGCGTCCATGCGTTACCGCCTTTTGTATACCCGACAATCGCCATATGTCCTCCTTTTCGGCCGGGGCAATCATGCATTGCCCCGACACAAACTAGAACCCCTTTATTAAGCCACCGCGGCTCCGTCCGTTTCCCCTGTCCTCACCCGCATCGCGCCTCCTATCGGAGAGACGAACACCTTTCCGTCGCCCCGCCTGCCCGACCGGTTGGCCTCTATTATTATCTTGACGACTCCGTCCACAGCCTCGTCCGGCACAACGATGGTAAGCATTCGCTTCGGCACATAGAGCGCCTTTTTAGGCAGGGTATGCTCAAGGGCATATACCGAGGGCGTCGGCTTCAGCTTTACGGCGGTGCAGTAGCTGTCAGGCATCTCCGAGTCCATCTCGGCGCACATGGCGCCTTTCTGCTTTCCCCTTCCATCGACGCTCTGGATGGTGAGCGACGGATACCCCAGACTATCGAGGGCCGTCTTCGTCTCCGGCAGCCTGTCTCTTCGTATAATCGCGGTGATCTCTTTCATAAGCCCTCCTCGCCGGTCCTGACCGTAAACGCCCTTTCCACCGTACTGACGAATATCTTCCCGTCACCTATAAAACCGGTCCTGGCCTTCTCGCTGATGATACCGACCGCCCGTGTCTCTTCTTCGTCGTCTACCACCATCATTAACAGCGTCTTGGGCAGCTCGTCATAGTGCACGGGCCCGACCTGAAGCCCCTTCTGTTTGCCTCTGCCGAAGACCGGCATCTTTGTCAGCGACGGAAACCCAGCCCCTTCAAGGGCCAAAACAACCTCCTGCTCCTTTTCCGGCCTTACGAAAGCCCTTATCATCTTCATCTCTTTTTCCTCCTGTTTGAAATTGCCCTGCATTTTTCACTACTCACTATCCACTATTTT
>JBJKOV010000338.1:0-15365 GCA_046707105.1 Thermodesulfovibrionales bacterium | reverse complement strand
GCACCTGTTCCGGGGGGCAGGTCGTGGCCGGGCGTGTTGACAGTGCAACCAGTCTTCAGTGGTGGGTGGGCTGCTGGAACGGGGGCGATCCGGCCTTTGTTCTGATAGACAAGAACGGAGACTCGGTAACACTGAGGGGCAGCACGGACCTTGCAGACGGTTTGTGGCATCATATTGTTGCGGTCAGGGACGCCGTGGCCGGCGAGGTGAGCCTTTACGTGGACGCGGTGGAGGAGGCGTCGGCTGTCAAGACATTCACTGCCGGGTTTGATTCCGCCACCGCCGCCCTGAACATCGGCTGGCTGGACCTCGATGCCGGATATAACTTTGTGGGGGCAATAGACGAGATGGCACTCTACAACAAGCCTCTTTCCGCCACCGACATCCTCCAGGATTATACGAACGGCCAGGCAGGCCAGGGATATAGTTACGGTCTTACAGTGAAAAGAATCGGCTCCACAACAGCGTATTACTCCCTCCTTCAGGAGGGATACAATTCTGCGGCCGGCGGTGACACCATTCAGTCTCAGGCGATGACTTTCACCGAGAACCTTGTTTTCGACCAGAACATACCCGTTAATCTCGAAGGGGGTTACGATTCCGCCTTTTCGTCTGATAACGGATATACGTCGGTCACAGGCTCGATGACCATAGACAAGGGAACTGTGACACTAGGGAATGTGATATTGAGGTAGAGTGGGGAAAACTTCGTTGAGGCGACGGACAAAGTCTGCAGACAGGCAGGCCCGCCATCTGCCATGCCGCCTCAGGATATTCCCTGTCAGAATTCAAGGATAATCTCCTCTCCGATTGCATATGAACATCAGACAATTACCACGGCAATTAGTCGGTAGCTTCATAAGAAAGCTGGCGGCCCTGATGGAAGAACCGCTGCCGAAGTTCGGAAACGAGCCGACAAATCTGACGATCCAGCAACCCAGGACTATCTGTAATCCCGAAAATATCTTCTTCGGAGATGATGTCTGGCTGGGTCGTGGCTCTCTGCTCATCGCTATAACGCGGTATCCGGGCAGCTCAATGGCGCATCCCCTCAGACAGCAGGACGTCCAGTATTTCACACCTACAATCTCGGTTGGCAGCAGAGTCACCGCGACAGCAGGGCTGCAGATAGCGGCGATGGGGGAGGTCACCGTGGAAGACGATGTCATGTTCGCATCCAATATAAACATTACCGATGGCCTCCATGGCTATGAAAGCGCTCATGAGCCTTATAAGTACCAGAAAATGTTCAGGATTGCACCCATCAGAGTAAAACGGGGATGCTGGATCGGTCAGAATGTGGTCATCCTGCCCGGCGTAACGATAGGCGAATTGTCCATAGTGGGAGCTAACAGCGTGGTGACAAAAAGCATTCCGGACAGATGCATTGCGGCCGGATCACCCGCCAGGGTGATAAAGAGATGGGACGAGAGTTCCCGGCAATGGATTTCCCAAAATCCATGAACGCCCTATTATCACTGGAAAAAAATTAGAGAAATTTCCGCATGAGCCGACAGACGTAACCATTGCTTTGTATTGATTGAGTGATGCAAATGAAAAGATCGGTTCAGCCGTCTTCCGGGAAAAAAACAGGGGAGACCATGCCTGTTGAGGTCCGCCCGCTCGTTACTATCGCTATTCCGACTTATAACAGGGCGGATGGTTTCCTTAGACAGGCTCTCGCCTCGGCCATAGGCCAGACATATCGCAACATCGAGATAATCGTCTCCGATAATTGCTCGATTGACGACACGGAAAGCATAGTTGGGAGCTTCCACGATTCGAGGATACGATATTTCAGACAGGACACGAATATCGGGGCTAATAACAATTTCAATTTCTGCCTCGCTCAGGCAACGGGGGAATTTTTCCTGCTGCTGCAGGACGACGACCTTATTGACGCAGATTTTCTGGAGGCATGCGTGAGTCAGATGACCTCAAATCGCGGGTACGGCATAATACGAACTGGAACTCGGATAATTAATGCGCAGGGCGATGTGATCTTTGAATCACCGAATATGGTTGAGGGGCTTCCAACGACAGATTTTTTCCTGGGCTGGTTCAGTGGAAAAACGTCCTTATATCTCTGCAGCACGCTATTCAATACAAAGAGGCTGATGGAAATCGGCGGTTTCAGGTCCTCCAAGAATTTGTTCCAGGATGATATGGCGATAGTCAGCCTGGCTTCTCAATACGGCAGGGGCGATATACTGGCGGTCAAGGCCAGTTTCAGAAGGCACGAAGGGGAAATGACGGCATCCTCAAAAGTCAGTGACTGGTGTGAAGACTCCCTGGCGCTGCTGGATCTGATGTGCGAACTGGTATCATGCAATGACAAAAGAGACGTTCATGACAAGGGTATGCGTTTTTTTGCGGAAGTAAATTACAACAGAGCCGGAAACGTGAAATCTCCCCTCAAACGTTTCATGACATACCTCACGGTCTTCAGGAAGTTTCAGTATCGTCGCCTTCCCGGGATGGATAATTTTCTCTCTCCTGTCTACAATTTGATCCATGGAACGGCCGTCTATTACGGGTTGAGATTCATCAAAAGGAAGATAACTCACATTCCGTCGAAGGGCTGATTCTTCACCAGGCGGGAGGCATGCGCCCGGTGTGTAATTCACTGCAACCTAAAATGAAAATTGCCTTTCTCTGCAATCAATTCCCGAAATTGTCCGAGACCTTCATTTTGAATCAGATCACGGGGCTGATAGACCGGGGTCATGAAGTGGATGTCTTTGCAGCCGGGACTGAGAACGAGCCGGAGTTGCACGATGACATAGCAAAGTACGATTTGTTAAACCGTACGTTCTATTATGAGCATATACCCGATAACAAATTGCTGCGTTTTAAAAAAGCCGCGGCACTCGTCAGAGACAATTTTTACAAAGGGCGTGGGGCCATCGTCAAGGCACTGAATGTCCTCGAATTTGGTCGGGACGCGGCTTCTCTGAGAAACGTGTACAGGATTATCCCTTTTCTGAATCGAAGCCATTACGATATTATTCATTGCCAGTATGGGCCAAACGGGGACCTTGGCGTCCTGTTGCGGGCTCTCGGCATATTTAACGGGAAAATCGTAACGACATTTCATGGTTACGATATCAGGCTGGGGTTGGAAAAAGGAGGAGGAATTTACCGGAGACTTTTCAGCCGCGGAGATGTCTTCATTGCAATTTCGCCCTATAACTATAATAATCTGCTCAAGTTAGGCCTCGACGCCGGCAAAATCGTATATCATCCCGTGGGAATCGATCTGAAACAGTTTGCATATAAATGGCCGGCCAGTCCCGCAGAGGAAGGCAAACAAATAAGAGTGCTGACCGTAGCACGTCTTGTGCCGGAAAAGGGACTCGCTTATGGCGTCCATGCGATCCGGAAAACGCTGCAGAGGCTGCCGGGGCTGAATCTGGAGTATAACATTATCGGCAGTGGCCCACTTGATGCCGAGTTGACAGCACTGATCAGGAGTTTAAACCTCGAAAAAGTGGTGCATATGCGCGGAGCAAAAAATCAGTCTCAGATCGCCGAGGCATATCAGAGAAGTGATATTTTCTTGCTGCCCAGTGTTGCCGAAGCTTTACCAGTCGTAGCCATGGAGGCACAGGCGGTCGGCCTTCCTGTTATGGCAACCGCGGTCGGGAGCATGGACAGGATCGTAATTAACGGAGAGACCGGCTTTTGCGTGCCGCCCTCGGATCCAGACGCGCTGGCTGACGGATTGTGCTTTCTCATGGATCATCCCGAGATATGGCCCCAAATGGGAAGGTTGGGCAGGCGGCACGTGGAAAACAATTTCAATATCGATATGCTGAATGACCGGTTGGTCGATTTGTACGTACAGCTCCTGCAGACTAAACGACGGGAGGCGATCCATGGAAGAGCGGCCAATCAGTAACCCTGATTTTCCCTTTGTTTCCGTGATCGTGCCGGTCTATAACGATGCTCGAAGGGTGGGGAAGTGCATTGACGCATTATTGGCCCAAACTTATCCGCGTGACAGATACGAGATTATCGTTGTAGACAACGGCTCCACCGATGAGTCTTGCCGGGTAGTAAGGGAATATCCGGTGAAATTGCTTATAGAGGACACTATAAAGAGCTCGTATGCAGCAAGAAACAGGGGGATTCAGACTGGCCGGGGAGCTGTCATAGCCCTCACCGATGCCGACTGTATCCCCTGTCCCGACTGGATAAAAAGGGGGGTAGCACGCCTGACCGGTGAGCCCAATTGCGGGCTCGTCGGCGGAAGAATCGAGATCTTCTTCAGACAGTCCGACAAACCCAATGCAGTGGAACTCTACGACAGCATCATGGGATTCAATCAAAAAGAAGATGTTGAGAGGAATCATTTCGGATCCACGGCAAATGTGTTCACATTCAGGGAGGTCTTCGAACGGGTTGGACTGTTTGACGAGGACCTGAAATCCGGCGGCGACAATCAATGGGGGCGAAGGGTTTTTTCGGCCGGGTACTCCCTGACCTATGCCGACGACGTCGTCATAGGCCACCCGGCCAGGCACTCCGTGGAGCAGCTGTACAGAAGGGTGACACGGCTTATCGGCGGGAGCCATGATCAATACCGGAGGAATTCGTATATCCACTTTGTCGGGGAGTGCCTCAGGAGCGCCAGACAGATACTCTCGCTCTCGGTAAGAGTGGCCTTCGGCCTGCATCCGGCCGACCGGCTCAACGGAACCATAAGAAAATGCCAGTACATTTTATTGACCTTTTTTGTGGAGTTGCTCGGAACCTGGGAAAGAACCCGTTTGCTGCTCGGAGGAAAATCCAGAAGATGACAATATATCGTAAGGATGTCCTTATGGATCAGGAGCTGTCAATGTCGGAACTGGTATCAGTGATCATTCCCAGCTATAACAGGAGGGGGGTACTGTGCGACTGCATCGATTCCCTGCAGGCCCAGAACTATAGACCAATAGAAATAATAGTGGTCGACGACAACAGCCGGGACGGTACGGTGGAACATCTCCTGTCGCATTACAAAGACCTCATTGTCATTGCCTCGGAACGCCGATACGGCCCCTCTCACCTTAGAAACAAGGGCCTTAATAGGGCAGAGGGCAAATATGTCCTCTTCCTTGACAGCGATGCCGTTCTTCAGGACGCGAACATCATTTCAAGGATGACCCGGAGGCTTCATGACGACAAAACTATAGGGCAAATAGGCGGGGAGATTCCGGTTTTTCTCGGGATCACAGATGAAGCCCACGGCAGAAAACTGGATTATTTCGGCAATAACTCCGTCGTTATTTCCAGAATGACGGACATGGCCAACGCAAAGGCCAGGGATTGTGATTACCTGCCCACATGCAACTGCATGGTAAGAAAAGAGGTGGCGGTGGAGGCGGGCGGATTTGACCCCTACTACCAGTTCGGCGGGGAGGACGTCGATTTCGGCAGGGCAATACGGAATAAGGGCTACCGCAATATCGTGGACTATGATGTGGCGGCCCTTCACAGGCACGAACCAGCCGGCAGATATGAAGACGAGGAATACCGTTACATGGTCACGAGTATCTTGTATAACCTGAAATGGCATACCGGTACAAGAAATGCAATATTTTGTTTGAAGGATTTATCACAGGCGCTGCTTTTTTATCTGTTGCTGTTCCCCAAAGTGATTGTAAAAATCGTGGCAGGCGACAGTCTTGTTCGCTCCAATTTTACGGGCGGCTACCAAATTCTGAAGGCATATGCCAGGACGATTTTGGGAACTCGGCGACTACATGAGAGATGCCGGACCTATCTGAGCCCGGAAGCAATGGAGAAATTTGAGGACTCCTTCACCCGTGACTCCTCGAACGCCTGGTGACGCCAATTTGTCAACTCGCATGAATGAACAAAAAGTATGATTACACGACTGAAGTCAGCGACCAGCTATTATACAGGCAATCACTTGAGAATATTACTTGTTCTCTTTGTTCCCCTCCTGTTTTTCTTTACCATTTTTGTGTTCGAGATAAAAATCGGTATTATTATTTTGTCTGGCGCAGTTTTGTTTTTTGCGGTACTTTTAAGACCGCAGCTTATCTATTTCCTATTGCTTGCATTATTCTCCATGGAGGGCCTTACAGCCGTCCCGGGCGCTTCCTATGTCAAGCTCCTGGGAATTTTGTTGATTATCGGATTAACGCTTAGATTAGCCATGACCAGGGAGGCCCTACCGCAAGACAGCTCGTACAAATATTTTCTTCTCTTCCTGACTGGAAGCCTGGTCTCGTTTGGTTTTGCGAAAGACCTGTCAACAAGCCTGCATAGTTACACGACCTTTATTTCGTTATTCCTTCTTTATGGGATGACACGTTATTTCCTGAGAAGCTTCCAGGACATTCACACCAGTTTGGATTGTTTATTTTTTAGTACCGTGCTTATTTCCATATTAGTTCAGACGACCGGCCTGTCCGGGCAGGCCAACCCATTTACATCCCGCATCAGCGGCGGAATAGGAGACCCGAATGAATTCGCCTCTTACATTCTCGTACTGCTTCCCCTGGCGTATTACAGGGCAACGAGCAACGTGGGCATCAAAAGAAGTTTAAACTGGCTTTTTGTCATGATCTTTTTAATGTTTTTGGTTCTCAGCGGTTCGAGAGGGGGGGTGTTGGGTTTTTTGGGCGCCGCGTCGGTACTGATCTACTACTATAGCATTGGAAGATTTAGGCAGCTCTTCTTCCTACTTCTCATCGCGGTAACGATATGCTATTTTGCCGTCCCCAACGATTTTTGGTCGAGGGCTTCAACCATTCTGCATCCTGAGACAACAGGAGATATGTCAATAGATGTAAGGCTCGAAAATTATAAGGCCGCCCTGAAAATGTTTCGGGACTACCCTTTGACGGGGGTCGGCCTGAGAAATTTTGAGTTTAACAGTGCCGAATACGGGGCCACCGTGAAAACTGTTGTCCATAATACTTATCTCGAAGTATTAACAGGCGGCGGGTTACTCTCTTTTATACCCTTTCTATTAATAATCGTTAACGCCTGGAGGAAGTTGAGGCTTAGAGAGGTTTATGATGAGAATATTCGTCATTTTTTGATCTGTTTGAAGGCTTCTTTTGTTTCTCTTTTTATCACTTCTCTCTTTATATCCGTGGAGAACAAGAAGATCATGTGGTTCCTGTTCGCCCTTATCTCGACTGTGTCCTATATGGCTGAGAACCCGAGAATATTACATGAGATGAGACAGTCAAGACGTATGTAGTTCAGCTTCATGTCTTCTGTCAGGTGCCATACACGGGCCGGATGAGTCCAAAGCGGCCCAGATTGGATGAATGGTCTTTTGAACGGAACATGCTAATAATTTCCGGCGAGGCGTGGAGGAAAAGGTGAGGGAAAGAACTACCCTGATGCATTTGATCAACGGTTTTTCAATTGGCGGAGCTGAGAAGCTCGTCATTGACTTGGTGACCTCGATAGACAAGACGCGGTTCGAAGTCTTGGTGTGTGGCATGGACAAGATAAAAAACAGAGTTGAAATGGCATTTTACAACGATCTCCGGGAAAAAGGCGTTAAAATCCTGATGCTTGGAAAACCTCCGCAAAGACAGCGAATGGAAACAATCCTGAAATTGCAGGGCCTCTTGAAGGAAAATCGTGTGACCATTCTTCATGCTCATTGCCAATCACCCGACTTCTACGGCAAGACGGCGGCCTTTCTGGCAAGAACTCCTCTTGTATTTTCTACAATCCATAACGTCGCGGGTTATCATGCAATCCACGAGAGTATTCTTCATAAACTGACGACCAAATACATAGCTATTTCCGATACGGTGAAACGATATGCGGTATCTGATCTAAGGATACCTTCGGGGAAGATTGAGGTTATTTACAATGGCATAGACACTCGGAGGTTTGCTCCGTCACCCCTGGACAAACGCGCAAAGCTGGGGGAACTGGGGGTCCCTGCGGACAGGAAGATCGTGACCACAGTGGGCTCCTGTGAAGAGCGGAAGGGACATCACTATCTTATTGATGCCGCCGTAGAAGTTGTTAAAAAGTTTGCCGGCGTGCATTTTCTCATTGTGGGGGATACCTCTGCCGATACGCACTTTGTAAGCCGCATGAAGGAGACGGTGAATGCAAGAAAGCTGCAGGACAGAATCTTGTTCACCGGCACACGAACGGACATTTCCGAGATCCTTTCCGTTACTGACATATTCGTCTTGCCCTCGCTTTATGAAGGGCTGCCCATAGCGCTTCTGGAGGCGATGAGTTCAGGCGTCCCGGCAATTGCAACAAACGTGGGAAGCAACTCGGAGGTGGTGGCGAATGGCCTGAATGGATTTATCGTACCCCCTATGAATGCCCGGTGCCTTGCCGGGAAGATTGAAGAATTATTAAGTGACCCGGTGAAAGCCGAACATATGGGAGCGATGGGGCTGAAAACGGTCAACGAATCTTTTGGAATTGAACAGCTGGTAAAAAAACACGAAGAGCTTTATGCGAGACATTTGGCTCTGCTTAAGGCTTAGCATGAAGATCATCGGCTTTGGATTGTCTCGTTTATATCCGTACGTGGCGGGTAAGTTAATGCGGTTGATCGAAAAACATACGCAAAGGGCTCAGTAAGGCAAAGAACTGTCGCATCCGTCCGGTCTCAGATCAGGGGTCGGGTGCACTGCCAAAAACTATGTTGTCAAATGAAGATCATAGCTTGAATGTTGCCGGAAGTCAGTCTGTGAAGATAGCTATGCTTGCGCCCGTAAGCGGAGTCGGAGGCATTGCAACCTGGGCAAACGTACTTCTCAAATATGCCGCTCCCCGGCTCTGCAACTATGAGATAATCGACACGGCAGTGCACCACGATGTCCTCGGGAAAAAAATGGACCTGCGCGGCGCCGTTCTTGCCCTGGGCCATGCGGTATTGCGTCTTGTCCGACTATTGCGGATCGTCCTGCGGCGTCGGCCGCACCTTGTGTATTTCACCTGTGCCCCAAGTATCGGTTTGGCCGTGAGGGATTCAGCCTGCCTGTTCATATTGAAATTACTGAGGGTGCCCACGGTAGCACACCTTCATGGTGGAGATACGGAAGGTTTCTTCGGCGGGAACCTCATAAGAAGATGGGTTGTCCGGTCTTCACTTAAGACCTGTCGTCTGATTATTACAATTACCCGCGAGACAGAAAAGGCGGCCCAGGCCATTTTTGGAAATAAAGCCGTGACATATCTGTCCAACATGATCGATGACACGATATTGCAGCATCAAAACGGGAGGCGCATTGATCCCAAGCGGGGATGCGGGCCGGTCAGGCTTCTCCACGTAGGCTGGCAATCCCCGGCAAAGGGTTCACTGGACCTGCTTGAGTCCTTAAGATATGTGTCGGTGCCTGTAAGCTGCGTGCTGGTGGGGGTCGTAGCCGACGAGAACAGAAGACTCATAGAGGCTCACATCCGCGACCTCGGTCTCGCTCATTGCGTAGAATTGGCCGGAGAGAAGACCGGGCAGGAGCTGATCAACGCCTTCGCCAATGCCGATATTTTTGTACTTCCTTCGCACAACGAAGGGTTTCCTATGGTCATCCTGGAGGCGATGGCTTATGGTCTGCCGATAATTGCGAGTGATGTAGGCAACATCAGCGAAATGATTGGCGTACCAGGTGATACGCCTTGCGGCTTGCTCCTGGAACATTCCGTATCAGCCGCGCCGCAGAGGCTTGCGCAACTGATAGACAGGCTTGCGTTGGACCCAGGCCTCAGGAAGGAATTTGGCGACAACGGGATTTCGCGGGTCAGACGACACTATCTGGCGAGCGTTGTAGTGCCTAAAATAGAACAATTATTGCTTGAATTATGTCTTGCAGATCCTGCAGTTGCTATTAGCGCCGGAAAAGGACGATAGAACTCTCATCTAAAGATGGTATGGCACTTGGCCAGGGAGGCGGGCAATGTTTGCTGGTAAGACTTTACTGATCACGGGCGGCACAGGCTCATTCGGGAATGCTGTTGTAAGAAGATTTTTGCCGACGAATATCAGGGAGATTCGTGTCTTCAGCCGTGATGAGAAGAAGCAGGAGGATATGAGGATCGAACTCAAGAGTGACAAAGTCAAATTCTATATCGGGGATGTCCGCAACTATGACAGTATCAATTGTGCGCTGGTCGGGGTAGACTATGTATTCCATGCCGCGGCATTGAAACAGGTACCCTCCTGCGAGTTCTATCCTATGGAGGCGGTGCGCACCAATATTCTGGGAGCTGAGAATGTTCTGAACGCCACGCTTGCAAACGGCGTTAAATCCATGATAGTCCTCAGTACCGATAAGGCGGTTTATCCCATCAATGCGATGGGCATATCCAAGGCCATGATGGAAAAGATAATGGTGGCGAAATCGAGGGCGGCTGATTCCGGCAAGACTATCCTGTGCGGGACACGGTACGGTAATGTGATGGCCTCGCGAGGATCGGTTATTCCCCTGTTTGTCAAACAGATTAAAGAAGAAAAACCGCTTACAGTAACAGATCCGAAGATGACCAGGTTTCTCATGTCTCTCGAAGATGCCGTAGATCTTGTATTGTATGCTTACAAAAATGCCAAGCAGGGCGATATCTTCGTGCAAAAAGCGCCGGCTTGCACGATTATGGACCTTGCTATAGCTATAAAAGAGATCTTCCAGAGCGACAGTGAAATAAGAATAATAGGGACTCGCCACGGCGAAAAATTGTACGAGACACTGCTTACCAGGGAAGAGATGGCCAGGGCTGAAGACCTGGGTGGCTATTACAGGGTTCCGGCTGATGTCAGAGATCTGAATTACGCCAAGTATTTCACCGAAGGAAGAGAGAGGGTATCTTTTCTGGAAGATTATAATTCTCACAATACACGGAGGCTGGATGTTCCCGGAATCAAGGAGATGTTATTAAAATCAGATTACATAAGGGAGGAACTTGGATCAATTGAAGCCTATGGCACAAGGCGGTGAACCGGTGAAAAATGTACTGGTGACCGGTTGCAGGGGATTTATAGGGAAGAATCTGATGGTGGCATTGTCGCGACAGGAGAATATTACTGTGGCAGGCTTCACTTCAGGCGATGATATTTCCAAAATGCGTGCAGAATTGAAGAACGTCGACGTTATTTTCCACCTGGCGGGGGTCAACCGTCCCGAAAAAATAGAGGAATTTGAAAAGAATCACGCCGGGCTGACACGGCAGATGCTGGCCCTGCTGGCCGAACATAATAAAAGACCGACTATTGTTATGTCGTCTTCAATCCAGGCCGAGCTGGACAACCCTTACGGCGCCAGCAAGAGGAAGGCAGAAGACCTTTTGCTTGATTATGAAAAAGATACTGGTGCTCGGGTCTGTATCTTCCGGCTGGCTAATGTTTTCGGCAAGTGGTGCCGGCCCAATTACAACTCAGTTGTGGCGACTTTCTGTCATAACACGGCCCACGGACTACCCATAACCGTTTCTGACAGAGAAAGGGTAGTCGAACTCGTGTACATCGACGATGTCGTTGCGAGTTTCCTGAAAATTCTGCATGAAGACGCAATGCCGCCGGACGCATTATATCTCAGAGTAAGACCGTCATACAAGATCAGGCTCGG
The DNA here is from genome assembly GCA_046707105.1 of Thermodesulfovibrionales bacterium. Classification (GTDB taxonomy): domain Bacteria; phylum Nitrospirota; class Thermodesulfovibrionia; order Thermodesulfovibrionales; family UBA6898; genus JARRRD01. Next base: position 3,795 of record JBJKOV010000338.1, on the reverse strand, counting down.
CGAGCTGGCCGACCGGATAAAGCAGATTGACGGCATTCGTAGAACCCTTATCGTTCCCGATCTTAAAGACGCTTTCATGAAGAGGCTTTACGCGACCTATTCATCTTATCTTGCCGAAACCGGCCTCTCCTGTCCCCTGGATATGAAAATCGATAAAAGGGGAAGTTTGGCCGAGATAATCAAATCGGAGCATTTCGGGCAGATCTTCGTGTCTAAGTCCACAGCGGGCGTAATGCGGGGCAATCATTACCATGACAGCAAGGTGGAAAAATTCTGTGTTGTCAGGGGCAGGGCCGTAATCAAACTCAGGCATATTCTCGAAAATGAGACTTTGTCATATCATGTCTCTGGTGATAAGCTGGAAGTTATAGATGTTCCCCCTGGATATACGCATTCCATAGAGAACGTCTCTGAAGAAGAAATGATCGTTCTTTTCTGGGCGGATCAGATTTTCGACCCCGGGGCTCCCGATACCTATCAGAACGAGGTGAAATGTGAAAAAGATTAAGGTGATGACTATTCTTGGTACGAGGCCGGAAATCATAAGATTATCGCGGGTAATGGCGAAACTGGACAGATATACCGATCATATATTGGTGCATACGGGACAGAATTACGACTATGAATTAAATGAGATTTTATTCGGGGATCTTGAGATCCGGAAGCCTGATTATTTTCTCGGTGCGGCGGGTGCTTCCGTCGCCGGAACCATTGCTCAGGTTATCAGCAAAATAGACCCTGTACTTGAAAGAGAGGAGCCGGAAGCCGTCCTGATTTTGGGGGATACCAACAGTTGTCTCTCGGCCATTCCGGCCAAGCGACGGAAGATTCCCATATTCCATATGGAGGCCGGCAACCGGTGCTTTGATCAGAGGGTTCCGGAAGAAACGAACCGGAAAATTGTAGATCATATCAGTGACGTTAATCTCACATATAGTTCGATCGCCAGAGAATATCTCCTGCGAGAGGGGCTTCCTCCCGACCGCGTAATAAAAACTGGAAGTCCGATGTACGAGGTACTGCATTACTACTCGGGCGCAATAAATGAGTCACAGGTATTAGGACGCCTAGGTTTGAAGAAATCGGACTACTTTGTGGTGAGCGCCCATCGGGAAGAAAATGTGGATTCCGACGTTAATCTCACAAAGCTGGCCGATATTCTCAACAGCGTTGCGACAACCTACGGGAAGAAGATTATCATGTCTACCCATCCGAGGACCCGGTTGCGGGTCGAAGCAAAGCAAATTAAATTTCATGAGAACATCGAGCTTCTCAAGCCTCTCGGTTTTTTTGATTACGTCCAGCTGCAGAAGAATGCCTTCGCAGTGCTCTCTGACAGCGGAACCATCACTGAAGAGTCGTCGATTCTGAACTTTCCGGCACTGAACATCAGAGAGACGCATGAACGTCCGGAAGGCATGGAGGAGGGCGCCGTCATGATGACGGGCATGGAGGTCGATCGCGTGCACCAATGTCTTGCTATTCTGAAAGAACAGGGCCGTGACGAAAATCGCACCGTTCACATGGCCGATGATTACAATGCACCGAATGTTTCGGATAAGGTGGTCCGCATAATCATGAGTTATACTGATTATGTCAATCGAACTGTCTGGCTGAAATAGGTCATCGTGCGTATCCTGATACTTTCCCAATATTACTATCCTGAACCGGTAATCTTTCCCCATCAATTGGCGAAGGGGCTGTCGGACCGCGGACACGAGGTCACTGTAATCACCGGCTATCCGAATTATCCCGGGGGCAGAGTATACCCTGGATATAGGCAGAAGATGTGGTGCCGGGACGAAATGGATGGAGTCAGGCTGCTTCGTCTGCCTCTCTTTCCCGACCATGGCCTGTCATTCATTCGGCGCGTACTCTACTATCTCAGCTTTGCATTTTCGTCTGCCCTGGCGGGGCCTTTTTTGAACTTTTCCGCCGATATAATCTTTGCTTTTGAGCCTATAACCCTGGGTATGCCGGCCTTTTTGATGGGTGCTCTTCGCAAAACGCCGTTTGTCTATAACGTGCAGGATATTTATCCTGAATCAGTTCAGACAGTTAATATAGCTGCCGACAGTCTCATCTATAAGACCATCGACAAATATGCGAAGTTTGTTTACCGCAAGGCCGCCGGCATTTCGGTAATATCTCCCGGGTTCAAACGACATCTCATCAGTAAAGCCGTTCCGGAGGAGAAAATACACATTATACATAACTGGGCAGATGACATCTACAGGCCCGTTCCCCGTGATGAACGTCTGGCTGCGGAGTATGGGATGAGCGGGCGCTTTAATGTAATGTATGCCGGAAACATGGGCCCGGCCCAGGGACTGGAAAATGTCATTAAGGCCGCGGAAATACTTGCCGGCATACCGGACTTGCAGTTTGTTCTCATAGGGGAGGGCAACGAAAGGACAAAACTGGAGAAATATGCAAAAGAGCGCAAGCTGAACAACGTTCATTTTATCTCCCGGCAACCGGCCGCAGAAATGCCTGCCTTTTATGGGCTGGCGGACGCTCTTCTCGTCCATCTTGGCAGTCACCCTTTGTCGGATATTACAATCCCGAGCAAAACGCAGAGTTATCTGGCATGCGGACGGCCGATCATAATGGCGGTAGGCGGCGATGCCGCCAGGCTGGTTGAAGAGGCTGAGGCAGGAGTGATTGCCAGACCATCAGACCCGGCGGACCTTGCAGGCGCTGTGAGAAGGCTGTACATGCTGCCTCGGTCTGCGAGAGAAGCCATGGGGACCTCGGGAAGAAGTTATTACCTCAATAACCTGACAGCGACAGTTCTGGTAGAAAAATACGAAAGGCTTTTTACTGCATTAACATCAAAGACCCAACGCAGATGTCGCGTGATTCATCAGTAATATGAAGAGCCGGTTCACAGCCGATCAGCTGCGCCCAATACTGTTGTCGGACGTCGACAAGGTGGTCAATGTCCATATGGAAAGCTTCGAGGGCTTCTTCTTAACCTTCCTCGGAAAACGATTTCTGAAACTTTACTACGAGGGAGTAATAAGCGAACCGTCGGGTATAGGCATTCTACGGACAAATGAAGAAGGCCTTGCGGGCTTTATCGCGGGTATTCACAATCCGTCCGGTTTTTACAGGAGACTGCTGAAGAGGGACTGGATGAGATTCGGGCTGTCTTCGGCAACGGCCATTGCCAGAAAACCGGGAACACTACCGAGGCTTTTGAGAGCGCTCGCCAGACCGGCTGAAACGCCTGTCGGAAACGTGGTGGAGTTGTCTTCTGTTGCGGTAATGCCTTGCCATCAGGGGAGGGGGATAGGCAGGCAGTTGATCAGTGCCTTTTTACAGGAAGCTTCACTGAGGGGCGCCGAGTACGTTTACCTGACAACCGACGATCTGGACAACAGCAGAACTAAGCATCTGTACGAAAACATCGGGTTCAGACTCTACAGGAAGTATGAGACGCGGGAGAAGAGACTGATGTGTGAATATCGATTCATGATTGCTTCGGACTCGACCCACATCGGAGGTATTCAAGGGTGAAAAGTGTTGATTTAATAGTTCTTGTAATCGCCTTACTCCTTTGTGCGGTCAGTGAATCATCTGCGGCCGTCTACTATGTATCTTCATCTGGAAGTGACGGCGGCAGCGGCTCGATGAGCGCTCCCTTCAGGACGATCCAGAAGGCGGCTAATACAGTAACTGCCGGAGATACAGTTTATGTGAGAGGGGGGACGTACAATGAGCAGATAACGCTTGGCAGGTCTGGCACGGCGGGCAATTACATAACGTTCGAGAATTATCCGGGAGAGACAG
>JBJKOV010000337.1:0-5961 GCA_046707105.1 Thermodesulfovibrionales bacterium | reverse complement strand
CTGATTTACCTCGATTTCGATCCCGAGATAGACTTTCTCTCCAAAAAGGGTACGAAGATGCGTGGTGAAGCCGTCCGATCTCCCTGAATAGGGATAATTCATCCGTACTTTCAATGAGGGGTCCTCGACTCGAAGGGCCACTCTCCATCCCCTGCAAAAAAGGGCCTCCCTCTTTCGTGCAGGATCGTAGAGAAGGCCGATGTCCGCAGAACGCACCTTCCCCTCCAAAACAGGGGTAAAGGTATGGACCGAAAGATGAAATACGCTCTTCCCTTCCTTGCAGAGACGTCCTATCCCGGTCTCGATCTTCCGGCGATAAGGACGGTAATACTCTTCCATGACGGCCTCTTTCTCGCGGGGCTCAAGCCGGCGGGATATCTCCGAAAAACGGCGCGGGTTGTGCTCGGAGCGGTTCAGGTCCACAAGGAGGCGCGTGACAGTGGACGAACAGGCAACTACGCCGAACCGTACGGCTAAAAGATCGGCGAGTACGAGCGCTCCGATGTCATAACCCCGATGGCTCTGCAGGATTTTACCCTGTCCCCTGAAGAGATAGGCAAAGGGCTCCGGCACCGCGTTCACCGCGTGTTCACAGGAGACAATAACACCAAAATCTCTACCCAGTGAACATTTCCCCTTTCCCGAGACAATCACATAGCCTCCCGTACACAGTCCTGAGACGGGCCAGGCCCGGCTGCCTGCCGACCGCCCTCAGTATCCGCCTGGAAAGTGTCCCCTTGTCGAGGACAACATCCAGGGCGCCCCCGATCTTATCGTCAAAAAAGGGGTCTTGAAGCAGCACTTCCCTCCGGAGATGCTTCCAGACCTGCAGCGCCGTGGCCCGCTGATTTCTCAGACCGAAGGCCCGAAGGTATGCCGGGTCCTCAATGACGGCCTTTTCCCCGAAAGCCATGGTAGAATCAAGAATCTGCAGAAGAGGTCCGACCTTCCAGGACCGCTGTTCTCCGGTATCTGACCACCGTTCATCAACCAGGGCCTTGATAACAGCCACGACGCTGACCGCCAGGGCCAGATCGGCCAGCGGACATTCCTGTACGTCCAGCATCCTGATTTCTATGGTATCCCTGTCAAAGCGGGCGATCGCACCCCTCGAGTTCAGCCATTCATAGCCGAGGACGCCTTCCGGGTCGTATTTCGCCATCCCACGGTACATCTTCTTCAGGATCCTGCTCTCGTATTCGTCGCGGGTGAAAACCGCTTCGGGCACCACCTTGCCGGCGATTGCCGGGACCTTCCGCTGGTTATCCCTGTAATAGTAGAGGCGTGAGTCCATCAACCCCGATATCCTTCCGCCGACTACAGGAGAGCTTGCGGCAATGGCCGGCATCAGGGGGATAAGAAGGCGTATTGCAGCATGAAGCCTGCCGAATTCGTCGTCTCCCCTGAAGGGAAGATTGATGTGAACGCTCTGGATGTTCGACCATCCGTGGTTCCGGCAGTTAAAGATGCGGTCATAGGTCTCATAAATATTCCTGTTTCTTCGGGGCCATAGACGGGTCTCGGTCTTCGGGTCCATCCATGGATGCATGCCCGACGGCATGAGTCTGCCCCCCTTCCCTTCCAGAATCCGGTTGATCCGTACCGCGTTTCCCTGAAGCTTCCGGGCAAGGCCTCTCAGGGACCGTACAGGCCCGTTGTTCTTGATCTCCATGACATGAAGCGCCAGCTCGTTCGACCAGGCCACCGGACCGGCGTCGAATTCCGTGGTGTATCTTCCGGCCGCGGCCCGGAGCACCTCGTCGGCAACCGGAAGCACATCGAGTGTCTCATTGCTGACGATCATGTACTCAAGTTCTATGCCGTAGCCCTCAAACAGTCGAAGTCCCCGTCTCCTCACGAAGGATAACCCCGTTTCGTCTGTTCTATCCTGTGGAGAATGACCCTCATGATCCTCAGGTAAAGTTCATCTTTCAGCACGCGGTCTTCGACGCCGCTGTCTATGCTCGGGTTGTCGTTTACCTCGATCACATAAAATTTTTCACCCACCTGCTTGATATCCACGCCGTAAAAGCCGTCTCCTATCAGGTTTGCAGCGCGCAGTGCCGTTTTGATCAGGCGTGTCGGAGCATACTCGACGGACAGGGTATCCCAGTGCCCTTCTTCTGTTTTTCTTCCCGTGGGATCTCTCTTTATGATCTGCCAGTGCTGCCTCGCCATGTAGTACTTGCAGACATAGAGCGGCTGCCGGTCGAAAATGCCTACACGCCAGTCATATTCGGTCGCAATATATTCCTGCGCGATGATGAGGTCCGACCTTTCGAGCATTTTATGCACGTTCACGGTCAGTTCCTTCTCGCTTTCGACCTTTACCACCCCCTGGGAAAAAGAACTGTCCGGTCTCTTCAGGACGCAGGGCAGACCGAGGGTGCTGCATACCGCCTTGCAGTTGTCGCGGTGGACTATAACCGTCCGCGGGGTTAGTATCCTGTGTCTTTCGAGAATCTCGGCCAGAAATACCTTGTTGGTGCATTTAAGAATCGACTCGGGGTCATCCACCACGACCAGCCCCTCGGCCATGGCCCTGCGAGCGAACCGGTAGGTATGATGCGTCACGCTCGTAGTCTCCCGGATGAACAGCGCGTCGAATTCCGCAAGGCGTCCGAAATCATCCCTTTGAATGAACTCGGTCGCCAGCCCCAGGGACTCGGCCGCCCTGAGAAATTTCTGAAGGGCCCGTGTGTCGGACGGGGGCTCCTTCTCGGAGGGATTGGAAAGGATTGCAAGGTCATACCTGTATGCGGACCTCCGGAATACCCGGGGCCTTCTGCCGAAGAATTCCTGGGCAGCCTGCACGGCAAAGTCCCTGTGCTCCTCCGGGATCTCATTTGCCGCAATCGGGGTGATGCTGTGAAGATACCACCGGTCGCTCTTTTCGTTAAAGACGAAAAAGGCCCGCAGGAAAGGCGCCTGGAACAGTTTGAAGAGACGGAGACTCAGAAGGTCATAGCGTTTCGCCAGGTTCCTGCCGAAATAGATACTGAGAACAAACTCAGTAGAGTGTATGGGGGAGAGGCTTTTCCGGATAAGATCCTCGATGTCCTCCGAGGCGACACGGACGAGGGTCTGGGACTTCAGGTCCTGTATGGTGGTTATGTTCGGCACAGGTTTGTGTCCCCTCGCAGCCGCAAGAAGGGAAACATAGTATCCGGTGCTCTGGTAGCGGTATGAAGTGCATAGATTGAAAACCTTGGCCCCCCGCATCACGGCGTACCGTGAATCGGTCAGGTAGGTCCTGGCCGGAACCAGTTCCACCCCTTCGAAGTGAAGAGGCAGGTCCTTCGGATCATTTACGATGATCAGGATCGGCATGTGTCTGTCGGTGGGGAATCCTGTTCGGCCTGATAAGCAGGAAGTTGGCGTCGTAAGTAAGAACTCCCAGCAGGATGGAACAGAGGACGCGGTCGATATTCGCCAGATACTTGTGGCTCTCCGAAAACGGGTTCGGAGAAAAAGGGTCTGCAACCAGGACGGTGCGTTCATCACGGTTGTAACCGCAGAGAACGACAAAATGGCCCGCAGGTCCGCCCCTCACATCGTCCTCCTCTCCCTTGTCTCCCACCTCCCTGGCGCTTCTGTAAAGAAAAGTGGAACTCAGTCCGCTGATAATGGGGACAGACCGCTTCAGATATTTCCTTATTATAGAGGTGGTGAGGTCCTCAAAGCGGATTTCTCCCCCCAGTTCGAGGAACTCAAGGTATCCCTTTGTCGCCACACGGAGTTTCGGCACGTCTTTGGCCTCCATCTGGGCGAGCAGCCTCTCCCGCAGATCAGTCCTGCCAGGCTTGAACCAGGTGGGGTCGAAGACGGTAAGGTTGTATGTGTATATCACGGCCGAGAAACCCCGCCGGAGGGCATGGATGGCGAGGAATACGTCGAGTGTGCCTCCGCCCTCCAGGTTTCTGACCTCCTGAATGACCTGTTCGAGCGAAATATCGTACCCGTAATACCTGTAGACCGCGTGCAGGCACGAAGGGCCGCACGTCGTTTCGTCAGGCTGGGGAAGGATGGTAAAATTGAGAAACCGTTCCATACCGTCTGTAGTAATATTAGCGCATAAAAAGGTGCTAAAATCAAGCACTGTTTAGTCCGACGCAAAAAATCTTCTTCCGCTGTGGTAAGATGTCAGCTGAAAGGAGCACCTATGTGCCTTGTATGCCCTTCCTGGCTGTCGTTCATTCTCTATAATCCGCTAAGAAAGCTTCTTACAGACCGCCGGCAGATCCTGGATGAATCCGGTGTCAACGCCGGTTCGGTTGTTCTCGAAATCGGGGCGGGCAACGGATTCCTGACTGAGGCGCTTGCCGGTATCGCCGGCAGAACAATTGCGGTCGAGCTTCAGGACAGCATGGTCAGAAAACTGAAAAAAAGGGTCCCTCCGCGCCCGGGGAAAATAGAGATTATCACCGGTGACATTTCTTCGGTATCTGCCGGCGAGGACATCGCCGACGTCTGCCTTCTCTATTACAGCTTCCACGAAATCGGCGACAAGCAGGGGGCGGTCGCCAACATCGGAAAAATGCTGAAAAAAGGAGGCGTGCTTTCGATATACGAGCCGTCCGTGGAAGTCGGTGAAAGAGAGATGCGAAAGACTCTATCGATGTTTGAGGAGATCGGTTACGTCCTGGAAGTCGCGCGCAACGGGCTCTTCACCAGATTCGCCAGGCTCAGGAAAGCCGTTTAGTCCCCCCTCAGGCCTGCGTCAGGCGGTAATGAGGTTCTTTAAGGCCTTCATTCTGTGGGGGTGCTTCAGTTTCCTCAGGGCCTTGGCCTCGATCTGCCTCACCCTTTCCCGCGTGATAGCCAGATGCCTTCCGACCTCTTCGAGTGTATGGTCCCTGTCGACACCTATCCCGAACCTCATTCTTATGACCTGTTCTTCCTTCGGGGTGAGCGTCTTAAGGATCATTATCATCTGTTCCGACAACTCGGTCTTCTCCGCGTCGTCATATGGGGAAGGCTTGGTCTCGTCCCCGATAAAATCTTCAAGTTCGGTGTCCTCGTCGCCTACCGGGGTCTGTAACGCTATAGGGTCCTGTATGGCCCTGAAAACCTCCTCCACTTTCCTCTTCGGGACGCCCAGCTTTTCCGCCAGTTCGTCATCGGACGGCTCCCGGCCCAGCTCCTGGGTAAGTTCGCGCGACGCCTTGGTAACCCTGTTATAGAACTCCATCATATGGACGGGCACCCTGATCGTTTTCGTCTGGTCGATGAGGGCCCTCGTCATCGCCTGCCTTATCCACCATGTCGCATAAGTGCTGAATTTGAAACCCTTTTCGTACTTGAACTTGTCCACGGCCTTCATCAGGCCTATGTTTCCCTCCTGGATGAGGTCCAGCAGGGACAGCCCCCTGCCTATATAGTTCTTGGCGATATTCACCACCAGTCTGAGGTTGCGCGTGGTCAATTCATTCTTGGACTCCTCATATAATGCCCGGGCCCTCATGATTCTTTCCCACTTGGTCATAAGGTCGTCTATCTTGATCCCCGTTTCCGCCTCCGCGTCCTTGTAAACCAAACCGACCTCCTTGGCCAGGATCTGGAGCTTTGCGGGGTTGATATTCTTTCTCTTCTTTTCCGTTATGAGCTTCTTTAAATTCGCCAGGGAACCGTGCCTTGAGATTTTTCTTTCGGCCGATCCAACCTTATTCATCACGGTGTCCAGTATTTCGAGGGAAATATGGAGTGCCTCATCGGCTCTTTCCCTCTCTTCCTCTTCCGAGCCTTCCTCTTCCTCGCTCTTTGTAAGGCCCTCCTCTGTTCTTCTGTAAAGGGGCAGTGAAGTTACGATTTCCTTTACAATGTCCCTGCCCTCCTCCAGCCTTTTGGCCAGTTCAGTCTCTGCGTCCCTGGTGAGAATAGTGATATTACCCATGGAATGAAAATAGGCCTGGACCAGGTCTTCCGACCTCTCGTCGCCTTCCGTTTCCTCTTCCTCCAGGG
>JBJKOV010000336.1:0-6345 GCA_046707105.1 Thermodesulfovibrionales bacterium | reverse complement strand
GGGGTTAGTTGAGGAGGAGGCACCGCTGCTGGTTTCTGTAGCCGCGTATGAACACCACCCCAGTCGGGGCGGGTCGCCACCCCCCCCTACGGTAACGACAAAACGGAAAACATTGGGCCGGTTAATCGGTGCGTTCAAAACGGTATCAACAAAACACATAAATCGGTTACAGAATACCCCAGCCGTCTCCGTCTGGCAACGGAATTATTACGAACACGTCATCCGTAATGACGACGATTTGAACCGCATCCGGGAGTATATCCTGAACAACCCGGCACGATGGGCGGAAGATGAAGAGAATCCGGTGAATGTAAAGAGAATTGTGGGGGCAATTCATGAATTTCCAGCTCGTCCATGGCCCACCATTTGGACTGATGCACATACGACGCGTCAGGCTAAGGCACACCATAAGGAGATATTAGCTGACGTTGACACGTTTGCGACACCCAAACCGGAGTTATTAATTAATCGCATACTTGAAATTGCCACCAACCCCGGCGATCTCGTCCTCGACTCCTTCGCCGGTTCCGGAACTACCGGCGCAGTTGCCCATAAAATGGGCCGGCGGTGGATCATGATTGAACTTGGCGAGCACTGCCACACCCACATCATTCCGCGCATGCAGAAGGTTATCGACGGCACGGATCAGGGCGGGATCAGCAAGGCGGTGAACTGGAAGGGCGGCGGTGGGTTCAGGTATTACAAGCTCGCGCCTTCGCTTCTCGAAAAAGACCGCTGGGGTAACTGGATCATCAACAAGAAATACAATCCTAACATGCTTGCCGAGGCCCTCTGCAAACTGGAAGGTTTCACCTACGCTCCCTCAGACGCGATATACTGGCAGCACGGTTATTCGACAGAGCGGGACTTTGTCTATGTTACGACTCAGAATCTGAGCCATGCCCAACTGCAACAACTCTCTGAAGAAGTCGGGGATAACCGGTCGCTACTCGTCCTCTGCACCGCCTTTCGGGGCAAGTCCGACAGCTTCGCCAACCTCACCGTGAAGAAGATCCCCCGTGCTGTCCTCGCCCGCTGCGAATGGGGCCATGACGACTACAGCCTCAGAGTCGAGAACCTTCCGAAGGCCCCGAAGGAGCCCGGCCAGGAATCCCTTTTCGGCGAGGAGGGGAAATGACGGCAAAGGCTTTGACGAATCGGCAATTGCTAAAAGACATTCGCCTCTTGATAGAAGAAGCGCGGGCTGCCGTAGCAACGACGGTGAACGCAGGACTCACTATGCTTTACTGGAGGGTGGGGAAGAGGATAAATGAGGAAATACTGAAGGGCAAGCGGGCTGAATACGGTGAAAACATTGTCGTATTGCTGTCGCGACAATTGGCCGTCGAGTATGGGACCGGATTTGCCGACAAGAATCTCCGGCGGATGATACAGTTTGCGGCATCATTCCCGGACGAGCAGATTGTCGTGTCATTGATACGACAATTGAGCTGGACCCATTTCATAGCGCTCATCCCTATTAAAGACCCTTTGAAACGTGACTTTTACACGGAGATGTGCCGACTGGAGCGATGGAGCGTCCGTACGCTCCGGCGGAAGATAGACGGCATGCTCTACGAACGCACCGCCATATCGCGGAAGCCGGAACTGGTGATACGCCACGAACTGGACACTTTGCGCTCGGAAGAGCAGATGACGCCGGACCTGGTTTTCAGGGACCCCTATTTTCTCGACTTTCTCGGGTTGAAGGACCGATATATCGAGAGGGATATCGAAGATGCCATCCTCCGTGAAATGGAGGCGTTCATCCTTGAACTGGGTGTTGATTTCGCCTTTCTTGCGCGACAGAAGCGGATAACCATCGACAATGACGACTATTATCTCGACCTGCTCTTTTTCCATCGCGGCCTGAAGCGGCTTGTAGCTATTGAACTCAAGCTGGGCGACTTCAAGCCTGCCGACAAAGGACAGATGGAACTCTACCTCCGCTGGCTGCAAAAACACGAGACTAAACCGGGCGAAGGGTCCCCCCTTGGTTTAATTCTGTGCGCCGGTAAGAAACAGGAAACCGTGGAGTTGCTGGAGCTGGAAAAAAGCGGTATTCGTGTGGCCGAATATTTGACCGCGCTGCCCTCCCGAAAAGTCCTGGAAAAGGAATTACACAAGGTGATCGAACACGCCCGCAAGCGGCTGGAACAAGACCTGCCGGCGCCAAAGGGGAAGCAAAAATCATGAATCGACACGTAAACGCCATATCCGGCCGACTTAGCCTTCGCAAGCCGCAGCGCTATTCCCTGGAAATCCTCGACCGGATAACTGAGATCGTCCCACCCGGCAAGAATGTGGACCTCGAAGCGGCCCTGTCTGTTATCGAAAGCGAATATCCCTCCGTGACCGACTTCGAGCGTGACTTCCCCTCGCTCTGCTTTGCCCTTGCCACCGGGGTGGGCAAGACGAGATTGATGGGAGCGTTTATCAGCTATCTGCACCTTGGCCACGGGATAAACAACTTCTTTGTGCTTGCGCCCAACCTTACGATCTACAATAAACTGATCACCGATTTTACCCCGAACACCCCGAAATATGTCTTCAAGGGCATCGCCGAATTTGCTACAACGCCCCCCGAGATCATCACCGGCGACAACTATGAAAGCAAGTCGCGAGTGCTCTTTGACTGGACCTCTCAGGTGAAGGTGAACATCTTCAATATCTCGAAGATCAATTCCGAAGTGCGGGGCGGCAAGGCGCCGCGTATCAAGAGACTGTCGGAATATATCGGCGAAAGTTACTTCGACTATCTGGCCGGCCTGAGTGATCTTGTCCTGCTTATGGACGAGTCGCACCGCTACCGGGCATCTGCGGGAGTTCGGGCCATTAACGAGTTGAAGCCGATCATAGGCCTGGAGTTGACAGCAACTCCCTATGTAGAGACAAGCAAGGGTGCCGTATCGTTTAAGAACGTGATCTACAGCTATTCGCTGGCTGAGGCGATGGCCGATGGCTTCGTAAAGGAGCCTGCGGTTGTAACACAGAAGAACTTTAAGCCGACCCACTTTTCGCAAGAGCAGATAGAGACAATCAAACTTGAAGACGGCATCCGACTTCACGAGAGCGTGAAAGTCGAGTTGGAGACATATGCCCGCCAGACTGACCGTCAAATCGTCAAGCCCTTCCTCCTGGTGATAGCAAGGGATACTACCCACGCTAGCCAGCTCCTGCAGCTGATCAAGGGGGAAACATTCTTTGAGGGCCGATACCAGGACAAAGTCATCCAGGTCGATTCCAGCAAGACCGGGGCAGAGGAAGAGGAGATGATACAGCGGCTTCTCGCGGTCGAGAGCACGGAAGAGCCGACCGAGATCGTGATACACGTCAATATGCTCAAGGAAGGCTGGGACGTCACAAACCTCTATACTATTGTTCCGCTTCGCGCGGCAAATGCGCGCGTCCTGATCGAACAGTCGATCGGCAGGGGCCTGAGGCTTCCCTACGGCAAGAGGACCGGCGTTGTAGCAGTTGATCGTCTGAACATCGTTGCACACGATCGCTTCCAAGAAATAGTCGATGAAGCGAACCGGGCTGATTCCGTGATTCACCTCAAGACGGTGGTGCTTGATCCGAAATCCGACCTGCTAAAGAAGGAGACGGTGGTCGCTGCGCCGACAGTGGAACAGCAGATCGGGCTTGTGCAGCCGCCCCCCACGATGTTGGGAGAAGCTCCGACAGCGGCGCAGAAGCCGGAGGTTGTGGTGAAAAAGGGGTTCACTCCTTTCAAGCAAAGCGCCTATACGGCCCTTTCAGGCCCGCCCCAGCACTTCAGGCAGACTGTTGAGGACAAGGGGAAAATCGGCCAGCTGGTATTCGGCGGATTTACGCGGTGCCTCTATCCGCTGCAGAAGTTTCAGTCTGACACGGAGCGAAAGTTCGCGGTAATACTGGAGAAAGAATCCGACGCGTCCATTTTGAAATGGTTCAAGCCAGCGAAGGGGCAGTTCCAGATTTTTTATAAATTTGAGAATGAGAATCCAGAATATCAGCCTGATTTTGTTGTGGAAACGACGGACCGCATATATATGTGCGAAACAAAGGCCCGTAATGAAATGAAGGACTCGGAGGTGCTGGCTAAGAAAGAGGCAGCGCTGAAGTGGTGTGGCCACGCGACAGACCACGCAAAAACTTGCAACGGCAAACCGTGGAAATATGTCCTTATCCCGCATGACATCATTGCAGAAAATATGACGCTGGCGGGACTTGTGGGACAGTGCTCATGAAATTCAAGGCCTGCATAAATGGCTAGACACAGAGTTTATAGCAACATTGTAAAAGCGGTTAAGGCAGGAAGCCTGAAAGAGCCCCTCGACAGTCGTGCTTTTCGACAAAAATGCCCCGGCTTCGCAGACGGCACTTACAATGTTTTTTTGGGCAAACACGCGCTGGGCAATCCCGGTGGAAACTCGGAACTTTTCGAACGCGTAGCGCCCGGCAAGTTTAGGGTAATCCGGCCCTTCAAATACGGCCTATAGAACGGCAAACTGTGGCTATCGATGACTGTCATATGTCATTTAAAGAACTTGCTGACCGCGTATTGCCGGAACATATGAAGAGGATGCGTGAGGCACTTGGCAAACCTCATAGTATGAAAGCATTTGGCCAAAAAGGAATAGGCAACAAAACTCTTCTCAAGAGTCTAAATCGTCAGAAGGACTTTTCGGGTTGCTACGTTCTTATTGAAAATGCGGCCCCCGTATATGTTGGTATTTCGAGGACAGTGATTCAGCGACTGCTTCAGCATACCAAAGGCACGACACACTATAATGCAAGTCTGGCTTACCGAATAGCTACTGACAGATATGCCCATGGTCTTCAAAGAGAAGCTGCCATGAAGGACCCGGTTTTTATAAAAGAATTTGAATGGGCAAAGGAATATATAGCATCTCTTAAGGTTGCTTTCGTTGAAATCGAAAATGATATTGAAATTTATTTATTTGAAGCATACTGTGCATTAGAGCTTGATACATGGCAATGGAATTCGTTTCGCACACATTAGCCAAGTGGAGTCGGCGGGCTTAGGTAGAGGGACTTTCGGGACGGTGTTGAAGTTGAATCAGTTAGTCGTGTTTTATTAACGGCTTCTCGCCCCATCTGAGTAAGAATTTCCCTTTGTATTACGCACTGTTCTCAGCTTCATGCTACATGAGAGTTCCTGTGGGTAAGTTTGTTCTTCGGAGTTCCCGTGGCTCTATTTACTGCATATCGCTTCAGGCCTGACCTTATTCCTGTGAGTCACAGGAGAGACGAAGGGGACGGCCATGACTGAGCTGACTGATGAGACTCGACGGAAATGGATTTAGAGGACTCCGTGGTTGTGAGGCGAGTCGGTCCAGCCTCAACGAGTTCAATTCTTATATTCCATCCCGGCTTATGAAAATCAGCTATTTTCCCTGTGTGAATTTTTCAAATTGATGGTCCTGTCCGAAAAGGAGTCGTTCTTCTACTATGATGCAGTCTGCGAGATTCAGGACCCAAAAATAATCCGGTTTTAATTTCCTGGAATTAACAAAGAAACCGACTTCCTCATCGCTCTGGCAGGCAACAAAAGCGTAATTTTCACTATGGTCGATAACAAGAAAACGTTCTGTTTTATCTTTGAATGATCCCATAAAACCTCCTTTTTGAAAGGAATTTTAAAGATATTCATTTCCAGCTTAAAACAGACACCTGTTTTTTATATAGCATACTATGGTGAGCACTTTACGTCTACTTGAAAGTGTTTTGCCGCTTCACTGCCCGCACCGCAAAAATGAGAGAATGCGGGGAAAAGCGTGCCTTAAATATTTTCTTTTCCCGCATATTAAAATAATAATGTTGCTTTTCTCGCTCATTAGTGTTATTAAGAAGGTGTCGCTTTTTAAGCGGCGACCACGGGACATTTTGTCCTCGTTTTTGTTTATTTCATATCGCAAGGAGAACAATAGCACCATGAAGGGAACAGTGAAGTGGTTCAATGACTCAAAGGGATTCGGATTTATTACAGCGGAAGATGGAAGCGATGTTTTTGTCCATCATACCTCTATCGTGGGAAATGGCTTCAAGTCGCTTGCTGAAGGTGAGCAGGTGACTTTTGATGTCGAAAAGGGCCCAAAAGGACCAAAGGCTGTCAACGTGGTAAAAGAATAGAAGAATCAAAGAAAGCAGAAAATATGGCGGGCCTACCGGCCCGCCTTTTAACAATCAAGTGGAGCTTTTCTTTTGGTACGTAGAACCTATCTCAAAATCGGATCTCGGTTCAAGACTGTCATTCCCGCAAGCCAAGCGCGTCGGGAATCCTTCTGAAAAAGAAAGAAAGATTCCGGACAAGCCGGAATGACACAAGAAGCGGATATC
>JBJKOV010000335.1:0-4159 GCA_046707105.1 Thermodesulfovibrionales bacterium | reverse complement strand
TCGAT
Source organism: Thermodesulfovibrionales bacterium (assembly GCA_046707105.1). Taxonomy (GTDB): domain Bacteria; phylum Nitrospirota; class Thermodesulfovibrionia; order Thermodesulfovibrionales; family UBA6898; genus JARRRD01. The sequence continues at coordinate 4,154 of JBJKOV010000335.1, read as the reverse complement.
CTTCCTGGCGTGCCACGTCCTGCCTCCGCTCCGGTCGATGAGTAGGACCCTGCGGTTATACCTTCCAAGATATATGCCCGCCTGAAGACCACCCGGCCCGGCCCCTATGATGATGCAGTCGTATATCCGTTCTTCCATCACAGTAAAATTGTAGCAGATGCGGCAGTTCTCTCATAGCTGTTTCACAGACTGGCCTGACGGTAAATCAAATTGGTATGGTTGCTTCACATCGGCCGTTTTGCGCCGTCAGGAGTTTATCAAGGTTTCTATATAACTTAATTAACATATATTGATTTTGTTCCCGGGATCGTGATTTAATAATTCCACGGTTCCATTTCAAACAGGGGGGGGTGGGCTGAGAATGCTTAAGAAGTATTGCGTGCCTTTTTGTCTGGTGCCTTCACTTGGCGTGTCGTTCTCACGCCCTTTTAATGTCAAAGAGCTTTCTTTCCGCTAAAATTACACGTCCCCTTCTCCATGACATAGTGGAGAGAAGGCGGCTTCACCGTCTCCTGGACAGAGCGGTAAGCGAACCTGTAGTCTGGGTATCCGCACCCGGCGGTTCAGGCAAGACGACGCTGGTCGCAGGCTGGCTCGATGTCAGCAAACTCCCCTGTCTCTGGTATCAGGTGGATGAGGGCGATGCAGACGTAGCGAGTTTCTTCTATTATATGGGACTTGCGGCGAGAAAGGCGGCGCCACACAGACGGAGGCCCTTGCCTTTGCTGACGCCGGAGCATCTCCCGAACCTCGCCGTCTTTACGCGACGGTTCTTTGAAGAACTTTACGGCAGATTGAGGGCGCCTTTCGTAATCGTCCTCGACAACTATCAGGACGCCGCCGCGCATTCCTCTTTTCATGATGTAATCAGCCGGGGATTGGGCTTTATACCTGCGGGAATCACGGTGATAGTCATAAGCAGGACCGATCCCTTGCCGAAGTTCTCCCGCCTGAGGGCAAACGGCAGGATAGGGATGGTCGGCTGGGACGATCTTAGATTTACCCTTTCAGAAACGTCGGACATGGTCCGGGGTAGCATAAGGCAAAAGCTTTCGCGGGAGATGCTGACTCTGGTCCACGATAAGACCGACGGATGGGCGGCGGGTCTCGTCCTGCTGCTGGAGAAGGCAAAAAGGGGCGGCATAACCCCGGGGCTGATCGGAAGGGTGGCACGGGGGAGCATTTTCGATTACTTTGCAGCGGAGATCTTCGACACCGCCGACATGGAGACAAGAGACTTTCTGCTGAAGACGGCCTTTCTGCCCCAGGTGGCGCCGGCTGTTGCCGGAAAATTGACAGGGGTTGCAGGTGCCGGGAGGATATTGGCAGACTTGAGCCGCGGGCACTTCTTTACGCTGAGAAAGAACGACCCGAAGACCTCGTATCAATACCATGCCCTCTTTCGTGAATATCTGCTGGAGAGGGCGGCCGAAGTATTCCCGGAAGAAGAGATCTCAGCGATACGGAAAAAGGCGGCATTTCTGCTTTCGAGGCGTGGTGATTTTGAGGATGCTGCGACTCTCTACATCAAGGCAAGAGACTGGCCCGCAGTCAGCGGGTTAATTCGAGATCATGCGGGGTCGCTTCTCAGCCAGGGCAGGAGCGAGACAGTGAGGGAATGGATCGAAAGCATGCCGACGGAACTGGTCGACGCAGAGGGCGACCTGCTCTATTTCAAGGGGCTCTGCCTGGCTGTAACCGACCCCGCACGGGGCCTCGAATCCCTGGAGAAGGCCTATATTTGGTATAGGGAGAAGAGAGACCTTCGCGGCATGCTTAATGTTTGTTCGGCCGCCGCCGACAATACAATCCATAGCATTGACTTCGCATCCGGAAAGGCCTGGGCCGCGCGGATTGAAGCGGTTGTTAAGAGGGACCCCTCCCTTCCGGCCGCCGCGGTTGCCGACCGTTTGAATCTGGCCATGTTCAATGCCCTTGCTCTGGATGCACCCGACTATCCCGACATGCCTGCACGGAGCGATTGGGCCTTCTCGATGATCATGAACAATAAGGAGGTCAGCAAGAACCTGCGACTCGTGACGGCGGTGAATCTGAGCGTGTACAGCATCTGGACGGGTGACCATGCCCGGGCGAAGGCTATCGTGGACCTGATAGAGCATGAGGCATACTCCGAGGATGTGTCGGAAGTCGTGAGAGGATCGATCATAGCCAATTCGGCTCTCTATTATTTCATCACCGGCCGGACCGACCGATGCATCTCCTGGGTGGAGGCAGGTAACGCACTTGCCCGGAGCTCGGGCGTCACGGCGTGGCAGAGGCATACCATGGGGCATGGCATATCGGCGCTCCTGAGCGCTGGAGATCTCTCTGCCGCCACCGCGATGCTTGCCGAATTCTCAAGAGGCATCCACGAGGCCGCGGTGATCGACAAGGCATACTACCATCTGCTTTCGGGCTGGCGCTCGCGGATAGACGGAGACCTGTCGGCCGCTCTGGACAATGTGCGCAAGGGCCGCGAACTCTTCAGGGGATTCCTGCCTGCCGAGGTCCTTCACAATCTTGTCGAGGCCGAGTATCTTTTTGAGGAGGGAAGGAACGTTGAGGCGGCGGTACCCCTGGTGCGTGCGCTTGAGGACAGCCGGAAAATGAAGAGCAGGTTTTTCGAACACTACTGCCTGCTGGTCTCCTCACGCATCGCGCTGTCCCAGGGCAACCGTGCCGAAGGCATCAGGCGCCTCGGCGATGCCATGGCCCTGGGACGTGTGGGCGACTACGTGAACCGCCATTTCTGGCAGTCCGGCACCATGGCTGATTTATGCGCCCTTGCCCTCGAAAACGGCATTGAAACGGACTATGTGCGGAACCTTATTAAAAGGCGGAACCTCACGCCCGATCCTCCGCCCATTCACATCGAGAACTGGCCCTGGCCCCTGAAGATCTATACGTTGGGAGGGTTCGGGATCGAAAAGGGTGACAGGCCTATGACCTTTGAAGGAAAGGTTCAGAAGATGCCCCTGGCCATGCTGAGGGCGCTTGTGGCGTTCGGGGGAAAGGACGTTGCCGAGGAGCAGTTGGCCGATGCCCTCTGGCCCGAGGCCGAAGGGGACGCGGCCCACAAATCATTCGATACTACCCTTCATCGTTTGAGGAAGCTGATAGCGACCGACAACGCGATAACTATGAAGGAGGGAAGGCTTTCCCTTAATCCGCGCTCCTGCTGGGTGGATGTCGTGGCGCTCGAAAGGGTCATGGATTTGATTGGGGGTGCCCTGCAGAAGACCGCCGCCGACCTCTCCCATCTTGCGGACGATCTCTTTTCACTTTACAGAGGAGATTTTCTGGCCGGTACAAGAGAGGGGGAGCTTGCGCTTTCCTTCCGTGAGAGGACGAGAAACAGGTTTCTCAATATTGTTCTTGGGATCGGTGAGCATTTTGAGGAGGAAGGCGATTTCAGGAAGGCGGCCGAATGTTTCGAAAAGGGCCTCGAAGTCGACAGGCTCGCCGAGGAGTTCTATCAGGGGCTTATGGTCTGTCATAAGAGGGCGGGTCAGGAAAACCGCGCCCTGCGGGTCTACGAGCATTGCCGGAGAGAGCTCGCCTCCGTCGGGCTAACCCCGTCATCAAAGACGGAATCGATTTGTTCAGCCATACGCAACAGGAAGTAAAGCTGACAATATCCGTTTCGAACTTACACTGAGGGGCGAGGTAAGAGATTTCCCTCCCTTGAGGGGAGGGATTGAGGGAGGGTGAGTTTCTTTTTTTCTGAGTCGGGTTCTAGCAGACTGCTGAAAAACTATTTGCGTGTGTCTCATGCCGGTGCCTAAATGCCGTCATACCCGCGGAGGCGGGTATCCAAACTACCTGGAATAATTGGATTCCCGTCTGCACGGGAATGACGAAAAGGATGAAAAGATTTCTTTCAACATTCTGCTAAAGCATCATTCCCGGACTTGATCGGGGAATGCGGTGTTTTCAAATACTTCTGAATATCCGCCTTCGCGGGTATGACGGCTGAACATCCAAAATCCTCACTTTTTTCAGTATTCTGCAAGAAATTCAATCCGTAAGTAATCTGTAAGTCACCTTCATATAAAATGACCGCCGTATGGAAAGCTACATCGTCCGGATCTACAGGCGGGGGCAGGACGACACCGGGTAATCGCCGGGACAGTGGAGGTCGTGGGTCATGGGGA
>JBJKOV010000334.1:0-1292 GCA_046707105.1 Thermodesulfovibrionales bacterium | reverse complement strand
GCCCACACCCAACGAAGAGAGGTATCTCCTTGCAAGCATCCTCAAGCTGACCGAAAACGGAATACCGGTGATCGTAGAGCCGGGAAACCACGGCATATCGAAGAACCCGAAGGATTCGAGTGCTCTTGCATTCCTGCAGGGAAGGCCGAATGTCTTTGTCGTCGAAAAGCCGACGGTCCTCTACCTGGAGGGAAATACCGTAAGGGAAAATCCCTCAGAAGACTGGCCGCAGGCAGACTGCGCCAAGATATTCGTGCTGCCTTTCCCGTCGCGATCCATCCTGAACGGCAAGGCGGAGGGACTTTCGATTGAGGAGCAGAACAGGGCCGCCTCGGCGGCCCTTCGGACGATAGTCGCCTCTTTCAGAGGAGAGATAGACGACAGAGTGCCGAACATCCTTCTGGCCCACCTGACGATAATCGGCGCGACCGGGGCGGAGAACCCGGAGATGACCAAGTATGACCCCTACCTCTATCCCGAGGACTTGGAGGGTTTCGATTACGTCGCCCTCGGCCATATCCATATCCACCAGAAGGTTGCGGCGAATGCCTGGTACGCGGGTTCCATCGACCGCAACGACTTCAACGAGGAAGGGGACGAAAAGGGTTTCATCATGACCACCTTCGAAGGGAGGACATCGTCGGTCGAATTTATCAGGACGCCTGCCCGCGAATTCAGGACCCTCACGACTGACTTCTTCGAAGATCCGGACTGGGAAAGCAAAGTTGACCCGGGAACTATCTACAGGATCAAGGGGGAAGTATCGAAGGAGGAGAGGGAAGCACTGAGACAGTTCATAAACAGGTTCATGGAGATCACGCCTTTACTTTACAAGCTCACGGTAAAGAGGGAGATGCGAGTCAGGGACGAGAAGATGACGGAGGACCTGAAGGAAGAAGACGCTATGAGGCGTTATCTCTCCCACAAGGGCTACGACGAGGAGTTCATAAACGTCTGTCTTCAGACATTCAACGAGTCGGTGGCGGAAGTCGGTCTGGGAAGATGAACGGTTGAATCATTCTCCTCTTGAAGGTGAGAACCGTGCTACGCGGCTGTTTTATCAGCCGCGTAGCGGAGTATTCTTTGTTTTGCCCTGATAGCTCTAGCTCTTTTGAGTATGGCAGCGACTTATCCGCAAAAAAAGACGAAGTTAGGTCGGCTCCCTTCCTCACAGTATACCTCACCAGTAGGAATCCGCAGAATTCTGTGGAGTATAAATGGAAAGTGTTACTAGTTTAGTGTCCCTTAATTAGCTGGTGTTAAATGGTATTTTATGATAAACTATTTCCATG
>JBJKOV010000333.1:0-1578 GCA_046707105.1 Thermodesulfovibrionales bacterium | reverse complement strand
TCGACGGACTCTTTCCGCCGGGCATACCGGCGGGCTATGTCTCGAAGGTGGACAAGAGGGGCGGAAGCGGAATGTTTCAGTACATCGAGGTGACGCCCTTCCAGGAAGATTCCAAACTGGAGGAAGTGGCGATAGTAAAGTGAAATATATCGCGTGGGTCATCGCCGTTTTTCTGGCTTTTTTCCTTCAGGGCAAGCTCTCCGTCTTTGATGTCAAGCCCGATCTCACAGCCCTGCTCGCATACTATGCCGGGATACGCTACGGGGAGCGGCGGGGCCTGCTGCTGGGGGCGCTCATAGGGACCGTCGAGGACAGCGTATCCTCGGCGATAATCGGACCCAACCTTCTTGCAAAGGGAATGGTCGGTTTTTTCGCCTCTTTTTTTGTCTCTGGGGGCATCTTCAGGTGGACCCCCGTTCTGGGTATGATCGCGATAGGCCTGCTGACTTTCGCAGACAATACCATTGTCTTTCTGCTCAGGAGCATCTTCGACGGGATGCCGGCCATGCCTACCTCGGCGCTCTATATCGCCGCAATGCAGTCTCTTCTGAATGCCCCGGCGGGCATATTCATAAGGCCGCGCCATGTTGACTGAAAAAAAAGGCTACGAGAAGATTGCGGCAATAGGATATGTGATCGTGATCGGGTTCCTGATAATCGCGGTCAGGCTCTGGCAGCTCCAGATACTTCAGGGCGATGAATTCAGGAAGATGTCCGAGTCAAACAGGATGCGGATCGTCGGGATCCCCGCCCCCCGGGGTATCATATACGACAGGAACGGGATTGCCCTTGTAAAGAACGTACCTTACTTTTCCGCGTCCGTGATGCCGGCGGATTTCGACACGGGCAGGATATCCGCCCTTTCCGCCGTGCTTGACATGCCGGCCGCGGAAATAGAAGAGAAACTCAGGAACAAGAGCCGGGGCCCCATGATTCCGATCAGGCTGAAGGATGGCCTGTCCTTTGCGGAGGTGAGCTTCATCGAGGCCCGCCGCTCCGATTTCCCGGGCCTTTTCATCGATGTCGGCGTGAGCAGAAAATATCTGTACGGTCCGGCCGGGGCCCACCTCATAGGGTATCTCGGCAGACCGACTCCCAAACAGGCGAAGAGCCCGGACTTCAGCGATGTGCCCCCGGACGCCTTCGTCGGGCAGTGGGGCGTAGAGAGACAGTTCGATAAGAGCCTGCGGGGGATTGCGGGCCGGAGGATCATCGAAGTCGATGCGCTGGGGAGGGAGATAAAGCTTCTTAAGGAGACGCCGCCGGTGAAGGGCGAAGACCTTGTCCTGAGCATAGACATGGCCGTCGAGGAGGCCGCGGAAAGGGCGTTCAACGGGAGGACCGGCGCGTTTGTCGCACTAAAGCCCGATACGGGGGAGGTCCTGGGGCTGGTGAGCTCGCCTGAATTCGACCCCAACAAATTCGTGAAGGGCATCAGCTATGACGACTGGCTGGCCCTCAGTGACAACGAGAAAAAACCGATGCTGAACAGGGCCCTCCAGAGCCAGTATCCGCCTGGTTCGACTTTCAAGATCATAGATGCTATTGCCGGCCTGGAGACGCATGTCATCAACGACA
>JBJKOV010000332.1:0-1980 GCA_046707105.1 Thermodesulfovibrionales bacterium | reverse complement strand
TCACACGGTTTGAGAGTGTCGCCGAAAAGAGCATGGACTGTCTCTTGTCATACGGCGACATCCTCCGCAGCAGGAACCTCAGGTCGCTGATGAAGCCCATGTCGAACATGCGGTCGGCCTCGTCGATAACGAGAAACTCCGTCTTCTTCAGGCTGTATACCCTCTGCTTAAGATAATCGATCAGGCGCCCCGGTGTGCCGATAAGGACGTCGGCGCCTTTGGCGATTTCGTCGCGCTGTTTGAGATAGTCGATGCCGCCGTAGGCGGACACGATCCTGAAACCGGTGGAGCCCGCGAGAATCCCGGCCTCCGCCTCGATCTGTACAACCAGCTCGCGTGTGGGTGCGATAATCAGGGCTCTTGGAGACGATCCGTGCCCGGCCTGCTGAGCAGCGAGCATCCGGGAAAATATCGCGATAAGGAAAGCGGCAGTCTTGCCCGTCCCGGTCTGGGCCTGGCCCGCGATGTCCCTCCCGCGAAGGGCCTCGGGCAGGGTAAGCGCCTGAACCGGCGTACACTCTGTAAATCCTGCAGCCCTGATGCCGTCAAGAACGGCATCGGGAATATCCAGGTCTTCGAACCTCATAAGAGCGGCCGGTGCAGTCTGGTCTGCATGCTGCAATGCAGCGTCTTCATATTTCGTATGTCTCCGGCAATCTGATAATAATTTGCACAAACTATCTTATCACATCCGGGCAATAAAGGTAGAAATGGCGTGTACTGTCCCTCGGGACACCGCCAACGGCGCACCTGATATCGACGTCAGCTTTTCCTATGCAGCCTGGGGAACAATCTCGGCACTCTCTTCTTATACTCGACGTATTCGCCGTTAAAGCGGCCCGCCAGTTCCTTTTCTTCGAGAGGAATGATGACCGTATTGATCACGATAAAATCAGCCAATGTGATCAGGCCCACCGCCTCAACTCCGGTCATCAGGAAGACCCCCGAAAATATAAGGGTATGGGACAGATAGGTCGGATGCCGTACTACCGCAAAGGCCCCTTCCGCCACCAGCCTGCTCTTCACCCTGCTGGAAATCTCCGGAAGGCCCATAAGTCCCCACAGTCCTAGGAGCCTGCCGGTCCAGAGCTGAAGGGCACAGCCGGCAGCAAATACAATAAATCCTGCCGCGTTCAGCCAAAGGGGGAAACCTGTATTGTAATGAAGAAGAGAAGCCCTGTTATGGTAAATAAGGTAGCCCAGCGGAAGCCATAGTACGAAGGGCACTGCATATGTCAGGACGCCGACCTTTCTGAACAACCGCGGAAACCCGTGAACCGGTATCCAAAAAAGCGGAACTACCGGCCAGACAATGATGGTGAGAAGAGCAAGCAGGCCTGTCAACGAATCATTCATGGATAAAACACTGCGGGTCTTCGCAGAGGAAGTCTTCCCCTCCCCTCGACTGCGAGTATGCATATGCGATGGCCCTGCATCCCCTGCAATCGGCCCACCTGCCGCAGACGCCGCACCTGCCCTTGTACCTGCTCCTGTCTCTCAGGGCATTGAGGACATCCGATGTCGCCCAGACCTCCCGGACGTTGTCCGTCCTCACATTCCCGACAGGAATGGCAAGCCGCCTGCAGGGCGTAATAGTTCCATCCGGGAGAAAGGTCAGGCCGGAAACCCCGGCTGCGCAGCCTCCCGTCGGGACATCTCCCTGATCACGGCTGCCGGACTCGGCTGTCACCTGAGATGCAACGGGATCACCGGTCACGATTTTGAGATGTTCCGGCTTAAGGGATAAGATCTCCTCATAGATCTTCCTTATCCTCGCCCTGTCTATCATTTTTTCGATAAGTCCTGCTCCTCTCCCCGAAGGCACAAGCCGCGAAAAACCCAGCTTCTGCGCTCCGATAGAGGAGGCGAGAGAAACCATTTCGGAGAAATGGTCCGCGTTGATCTCTGAAAGGGTGGCATTCAACGTGACCGTTATGCCCGCGTCGAGGAGGAACGAAATACCCCTGAGAGACGATGCGA
>JBJKOV010000331.1:0-1949 GCA_046707105.1 Thermodesulfovibrionales bacterium | reverse complement strand
TCACACGGTTTGAGAGTGTCGCCGAAAAGAGCATGGACTGTCTCTTGTCATACGGCGACATCCTCCGCAGCAGGAACCTCAGGTCGCTGATGAAGCCCATGTCGAACATGCGGTCGGCCTCGTCGATGACGAGAAACTCCGTCTTCTTCAGGCTGTATACCCTCTGCTTAAGATAATCGATCAGGCGCCCCGGTGTGCCGATAAGGACGTCGGCGCCTTTGGCGATTTCGTCACGCTGTTTGAGATAGTCGATGCCGCCGTAAGCGGACACGATCCTGAAACCGGTAGAGCCCGCGAGAATCCCGGCCTCCGCCTCGATCTGTACAACCAGCTCGCGCGTGGGTGCGATAATCAGGGCTCTTGGAGATGATCCGTGTCCGGCCGGCTGAGCAGCGAGCATCCGGGAAAATATCGCGATCAGGAAAGCGGCGGTCTTGCCGGTGCCCGTCTGGGCCTGGCCTGCGATGTCCCTCCCGCGAAGGGCCTCCGGCAGGGTAAGCGCCTGAACCGGCGTACACTCCGTAAATCCGGCAGCCCTGATGCCGTCAAGAACGGCATCGGGAATATCCAGGTCTTCGAACCTCATAAGAGCGGCCGGTGCAGTCTGGTCTGCATGCTGCTATGCAGCGTCTTCATATCTTATCTGTCTCCAACAAGCTGATAATAATCTGCACAGACTATCTTATCACATCCGGGGAATAAAGGTAGAAACGGTAACCCTGAGCGCGATGTCAGCGTTTGCGGTGCAGCCTTGGGAAGAATCTCGGCACTCTCTTCTTATACTCGGCGTATTCGCCGTCAAAGCGGGCGGACAGTTCCTTTTCTTCGAGAGGAATGATGACCGTATTTATCACGATAAAATCAGCCAATGTGATGACCCCTACCGCCGCAACTCCGGTCATCAGGAAGACCCCTGAAAATATCAGGGTATGAGACAGATAAGTCGGATGCCGCACTACCGCAAAGGCCCCTTCAGCCACCAGCCTGCTCTTCACCCTGCTGGAAATCTCGGGAAGGCCCATCAGTCCCCACAGTCCGAGGAGCTTGCCCGTCCAGAGCTGAAGTGCACAGCCTGCAGCAAATACAATAAATCCTGCCACGTTCAGCCAAAACGGAAACCCTGTATTGTAATGAAGAAGAAGGGCCCTGTTATGGTAAATAAGGTAGCCAACGGGAAGCCAAAGTACGAAGGGCACCACATATGTCAGGATGCCGACTTTTCTGAACAACCGCGGAAACCCGTGAACCGGTATCCAAAAAAGCGGAACTACCGGCCAGACAATGATGGTGAGAAGAGCAAGCAGGTCCGTCAACGAATCATTCATGGATAAAACACTGCGGATCTTCGCAGAGGAAGTCTTCCCCTCCCCTCGACTGCGAGTATGCATATGCGATGGCCCTGCATCCCCTGCAATCAGCCCACCTGCTGCAGGCTCCGCACCTGCCCTTATACCTGCTTCTGTCTCTCAGGGCATTGAGGACGTCCGATGTCGCCCAGACCTCCCGCAGGTTGTCTCTCCTGACGTTCCCGATTGGAATGGCAAGCCGCCTGCATGGCGTAATCGTCCCGTCCGGGAGAAAGGTAAGACCGGAAACCCCGGCCGCGCAGCCTCCTGTGGGGACGTCTCCCTGATCACGGCTCCCGAACTCCGCCGACATCTGGGATGCAACCGGGTCACCGGTCACAATCTTGAGATGTTCCGGCTTAAGGGATAAGATCTCCTCATAGATCTTCCTTATCCTCGCTCTGGCTATCATTTTTTCGATGAGTCCTGCGCCTCTCCCCGAAGGCACAAGCCGCGAAAAACCAAGCTTCTGCGCCCCGATAGAGGAGGCGAGAGAAACCATTTCGGAGAAATGGTCCGCGTTGATCTCTGAAAGGGTGGCATTCAACGTGACCGTTATGCCCGCGTCGAGGAGGAACGAAATACCCCTGAGAGACGATGCGA
>JBJKOV010000330.1:0-1764 GCA_046707105.1 Thermodesulfovibrionales bacterium | reverse complement strand
GCCCGGCCCGCTGCCACAACATGTTCTGCTCGCAGGCTGCGCGCAGCACCCATTCGCCAATCTGGATGATTAGTCCGCTTTGCTCGGCAAGGGGAATAAATTCGCCCGGCCTGGTCAATACGAGATCAGGCTGCAGCCAGCGTATAAGAGCTTCCACCCCGATCAACTTCCCGGTCCGTATGTTTATTTGAGGCTGATAAAAGAGCATAAACTCATGGTGAGCCAGCGCCCTGCGTAATTTGCCCTCGACGACGAAGCGCTCAAGAGCAGACTTGTTCATTGATTCGGAATAGTAGCGATAACCGTTTTTCCCCTGCTTCTTTGCCTCATACATCGCCACGTCGGCATTGATAAGCAACGAGTCAACATTTTTCCCATCGGCCGGATAGGCTGCTATGCCGATGCTGGCAGTAACATATATCTCGTGGGAACCAAGGATAAAAGGTTCCAGGAGCATTTCGAAGATGCGGCCGGCCACAATTGCCGGGGCCTGAACATCTTTCACTTCATTAAGCAGCAAGACAAACTCATCACCGCCAAGGCGTGCTGTCACCGGCTCCAGGGGAAAATGGGAGATGGTATCGACCACACGCAAGCCTCTTACCAACCGGTCGGCAAATGCTTTCAGGATCTCGTCTCCGGCCTTATGCCCCAAAGTGTCATTGATCGTCTTGAAGTTGTCCAAGTCTATAAACAGTATCGCTATCATCTTTTTTGCACGGTCCGCATGGGCCATCGCCTGCGTAAGGCGGTCATTGAAAAGGTATCGATTGGGCAGGTTGGTCAACGTGTCATGATACGCAAGATAGCTGACCTTTTCTTCTATTGTCTTCTGAGTCTGGACATCGCTGATAACAGCCAGGATAGCGTCGCGCCCAGTGGCAACAAATTTCAATCCGTAGCAAGAATTATGAGTCGCAGGCACGTACTCGAAACTCTGCAATTCCCCTGTTTCCAATACCTTCTCTATGGACTGCTTGACCTGCTGCGCAAGATCCGGGGCCATCACCTCAAAAATTGTTTTACCTATGATATTGTCATGCCGGACAAACAGATCACGGTGGAACCCTCCCTTCACATCGAGCACCGCACCCTTGCCATTAAACTGCAATATCATATCTTTTCCTGACTCCGCCGGCTTTGATTCTGCAACGGGCGCCTTATGAACAAAGATCGTCGAGCATTTAGGGCATCTGAATGTCGCATTGTCAGATACGATTCTATCGTTGGCGACTTTCAGGCCTGTCTTGCACTTGGGGCATATCATAGTTTCTATTTTACCTTGAAACGTATCATTTAAGAATGCACAACAAGTACTTTCCATTCAGGTTCTCCCTGTCCTGGTCTTCTTTCCCGACGTTCAGAGTTTGATTGTACTCAGCAGCGACAGGAAAAACTTCAGATAATTAGAATCTCTCTCGATTATTTCAATGCCCATGACGCCCCGGAAGGCCCGCTCCGACCCCGCGAAGGAGTCACTCGCCCCTTTGAGAACTCTTCTCACCGTCCCTTTTAACTGTGAAATTGCACCGTCGGGCAGATGAACCGTTATGGAAACGGCCGAACCGGGAGAAGGCGGGTTGTCGGTCCTTATCAGCAGACCATCGATGGAAAAGTCTTCTGACATGCCACGAAACGTCTCATTGTATACACGCCATTCAACTTCGCAGCTCTTCTGAAATCTTTTGTGACCTCTTTTGCCATGCGCTAACGTAGTAACCACTGACCTTACCTCCCCAACAACTTACGCAGTATTTTTGTAAC
>JBJKOV010000329.1:0-11205 GCA_046707105.1 Thermodesulfovibrionales bacterium | reverse complement strand
ATTCCACAACCTTGTCGACCTCCTTCCTGAGCACGTCGTGGGGCAACAGGTCGAGATTCGAGAAATCCAGTTTCTCAAGGAGCCTCCTGTGTATCCTGCTCTTCAGGTTCTGGTATATATCCAGCTTCGAACTTCTTGACTGCCGGCTCACACTATCTCCGAATTCCATATTGGATTCCTCCTTACTTTCTACCTGCCATATTCCTTGCGAGGTCCTGGAACGCAGCATTGAGCTGCGACTTCGGAGCTCCCATGCTGATCGGCACCCCTTTGTTGAGGCAGGTTATAGCGTCGTCGTAACTGTTAGGTATATTCCAGTCAATGGGATAATTGAGGACCTTTTCCGCATCCTCCAGTTTGATGTCCCCCCGCTTCAGGTATCTGTTCACCACCAGCTTCAGCTTGTTCCGGGAAACAGTCTTGTCGAAGTAATTCAGATACCTCTGGATGTTCTTTATGCCCGGAAGGCTGAGGATGAAGGCAAGGAGAATCATATCAGACGTCTCGATAGCCGCCAGCGTCCTTTCGTCCAGGACGGTCTGGGTATCGACAACGATATAAGAAAACATGGTCTTCAACAGGCTCAATACCTTCCTGAGGTCCGCTCCGGATATTGAGACCCCCTCCTCTACCTTCTGGGGTTCAGCCAGAACGAATATGCCTGACTCATGCTTCGTCATGACTCCCCTGAGAAAATTCTTGTCGAGACGGCTGATGTTCATGGTCACATCGCTGATCGTATAAGAGGGTTTCAGGTTCAGAAATGTGGTAACGTCACCCGCGTCGAGGTCCAGGTCCACAAGTATGGTAGGCCTCCTGGTTGCTTCGTAGATGTTCGTTGCCAGATTGATTGCAATGGTGGTGACCCCTACCCCTCCTTTCGGACTGAAAATTGTAAAAATTTTCCCGGTTTCCAGTTCAGGAGTCGGTTTTACGATCCAGAGCCTGCCCAGTTTCTGCAGGGCGGAGCCGAGATCGGAGTCGGAAATCGGCTTGAGCAGATACTCCGCCGCGCCGGCCCTCATCGCCCTGAGTATGGTGTCGGACGACTTGTCGTCACAAACGGCAAATATGGTCGTCTGCGGAAAGCTGCCAAGGACCCTGGAGATCCTTTCGATGTCCGCCCCGCCTTTACCGTCGCATATATCCAGGATAACTATCATCGGCTTTTTTTTATGGACCAGCTCAAAGCCGCCCTCAAAGGAACTCGCCACACCATCCACTGTTACGTGGTCGCCGAGAGAGGAGATATACTTCATCATCCTGTCCAATGACTCGACATCGCTTTCTATAATCACCACTGATATGTTCTGCGGCATCTATAGTTTAATCTCCCTTTCTGAGAACCATTCTTGCATTCATTTCACGAGCTGGGCATTACCGCTGTAAACACTGCTGAGGTCCCCCCCACACGACGTACATCCTATTTGACTTATCCGTACACCCTTGCTCTGCGCGCCTTGAGTATTTACACACGTGGGGGCCTTCTGGTTCGTATTATCGCACACATCAGTAATTACTGCCGACGCCCATCCGGACACATGATATGGCTCAGTCTTCCCCTGCTCATAAGGTGGACAGGCGTTCATAGTACCAACCGGATCATTGCACTGGAAATCCAGGATGATAATCCTCACGTTCCAGGACTGTACGACACCGCCCACGATCACCTTATTTCCACTGTCCCATCCCGGGTCGCGGAACTTGTCGCCCAGATCGTTTAAAGCATCCATAACGCCATTATTAGTCGTAACCTGGTTCTGGTCAACTCCCGTCACACAAGACGCGGCTGGACCGCACAGTAACCCCGGATCTATCCTGTTGTCTATCAAATCCACTAGCTTAGTATTGCTAACACTGCTTACAGATTCGAAGGTTGTCCAGGCCAGTCCGTATTCTGAACCGGGGTCTCCAGTCTTAAGGTTTGTTTGTACATCGAAGAGAGCGGGCAACGTAGGCGGCGTGCATGCTCCGGTACAGAGCGCCAGGGGTGCAGCGCCCAAAGGCACTCTCACCGCTATAGCCTTCCCGGCAGCACTCATTGTCGTCCATCCGGCGAGAACTTTCCTGAAGATGAGTCCCACCGGATTGCCCCCGGCCTTTACGCCAGCCACGGCGGGGGCAATTGTCCTTCTCGCCACGACCTGGATCGCATTTATAGGCGTGCCGGCCGGATTAAAACCTGTGGTCGCGTCCCAATTGCCGACGACTATATCACCGGTATCAGCTGTATTGACAGAATAAACGTTCCCACTGTTTAAGTCCACTTGAACACTCTGACCCGCCGCCGTATTCGCTGCGGCCAATGCCTGGGCGGTGTTTCTCGCGATCGTTTGTGTAGTATCGCCGGAGATGGATAGTTTAGCCGCTCCCGCAAGCGCCGCGGCATCCGCCGCATTCTGGAGCTGCCCCCTCACATAATACATGTAAGCGAAATCTATGCCCACCACCAGAAATCCGAGGAGGAAAAAGAGAAGGACTCCTGCAATGAGAATAGTGGCCACCCCTTTTTTGTTGTCTATGGATGCCGTTCTCAGATGTCTCATTTTAAAATCGCTCCTTCCAAGTTAGCCTCTCTTCCGGACAGTTTGTTTCATTAACCCTGCATACGCCTTATTTGCCGCTCGGCTGCGGAAGGGGAATCCAGTTATATTCATTTTCTTCGGACTTCGGGAGAGGCTTATCTCCCGGCAGCTCCGGCTTGACCCCGGGAGCGATCGGTTTCACGAGTTTTGGGGTGATAAAGAACGCCAGGTCCGTTTTCGTCAGTTGATCGCTCGTGCTCCTGAACAATGCCCCCAGAATAGGGACGTCGCCCAGGATCGGGATCTTCGATATGTTCTTTTTCATCTGGTCCGATAAGAGACCGGCCAGTATAAGGCTTTCGCCGTCTTTCAGATCCACACTCGTAGTGATCTGCCTCGTATCAATAATGGGGGCCAGTATTCCAGAAAGGCTTATAAACTGTTGTATATTGCTGACCTGAGCAGGGTCGATCCTGAGCCTGATTGCACCTGTTTCAAGGACCTCGGGAGCAAAGTCAATCTTAATACCAACCTGCTTGAATGTTATGGACGGAGTCAGGTTCCCTCCCGCGCCCGAAACCGTCTGGATCGGGATCTCGGAGCCGACGAGGAAATCACCCTTCTCCCCGCTTCTTACCACAAGATTGGGCTCAGCGAGTATTTTTGCCAGGCCCTTTGAACTGAGCGCCTGGAGCACCGCGCCTACGCCGCCCGGGAAATAGGAGACACCGAACTGAAAGGGAGCAAGCGGGTAAAAAGAACCGATTGCGGGCGTGTTGCCGGCAATGCCCTGCGCCGGGTTTGAAGTGGTAACACCCGCGGGGCCCTGAGTCTGCGAGTTTGCTATCTGGTCTGGTGCCCCGACAAGGTTGGTAAACACCTCGGCCGAATGACCCTTGAACACAGAACTGACACCTAATTCCTTCAGCTTCGTTTTATCTATCTGCGCAACCCGGACTTCGAGTATTATCTGCTCGGCCTCGGGAACCGTGACAAGATTGAGGACCTTCGGGGCATAAAACCGCGCAAGCTGCTCTATCTTGGTGAAGGTTTCAACGCAGGTGTCCTTCTCCTGAGTTTCGATCACATCCACCATCGACCTTTCGTCCCGGCGCGTGACAAGAGGCTCCTTGTCCCTTTTGCAGGTATACCTGTTCTTTGTCGTACCCCTCAGAACGAGCACGTCGCCTTCGCATTGCGCCTTGATGTCGGAATCCGGCGCCAGCTCCTTTATATGCTCCTCAAGGGCCTTCGTATCTCCGCAGCCCATTCTCGCCACTACCGTGATATCAAAAAAGGTCGGTTTTCCCCGCCTGTCCCAGACGATGAGATTGGTAGCTCCGACCTTCTTGCCGTTCAGGACAATCTCCGTGGGCGAAATGAGGTTAAGGTCGGCCACATTCGGATCGGCAAGAGAGACTCTTTTGCTCGGCTCCTTCAGGGTAATGACTGTCCCCTTTCCCACGGTCACCGTCACAGGTATCGCGGCAAGGGCAACAGAAGAAAATAACAGAATGATAACTGCCGGCAAAATAAGTGGAATCTTCTTTCTATTCATAGCTAATCCTCCTTCTATTTATAACTGAAATATATGACATTGCCGCGCTATATCACTGTTCGACCTTGAATGTGGCCGTTTCCTTCTTGTTGCCCTTCAGGATCTCGACATTTATGACCTCGGCTGCCTTTTCGGGCCTCTCTGTCTTTTCCCCAATTCTTTTCCCAACGCGTCTTACGATGGTCCTCGTTCTCACCCGCGAAGCGGGGATGCCGCCTATAACTTTTGCCACCGTCGCCCCTGTAGTCCTGGCGATATCGGTATCGCCGGCCCTTCTCAACACAAGCTGCAGTCTGCCCTGAGTGCTGGCGATAGCAAGTTTCTCGGCATCATCAGGGGACACGTCCATCGTTACTGTGGGGACTATCTGGGGCTTGCCCCCTTCCTGCTGCGAGACGACCTGGCCTGTTGCGAGCACAGGGACGTCCTGAAGAACTATCTTGCTGACCGGCTGTTTCTCTGCGGAGGTGGTGAGCACGACATCAACCCTGTTCCCGGGCGAGATGAACCCGGCAACTCCCGCAACTTGGTCTACAGCGACTGTCATTGCCCTGTGACCCTCCGGTATTTTGTATGTCAATATCCCGCTCTGGCCGCCTTGCGGCACGAGTTTGGCGCCTATGATCGGGTCGCCCGCAAAAAATTTCTCCAGAGCGATCCTTCCAACAACTTGTTGACGTGAAGAAAAAGTTTCCCCCGGGGGCATGTCGGTTTTGGGCCAATTTGCCGTTTTCACCTGAGAGTCGTTGATCGTGCTGCCGACTGGTATGTCCGCCGCGGCCACGACGACCGTCCCGGTGGCAACCGCCTCCTGAACTTTGGCCGACTGGCCCTTCAGGTAATTGTATAGAGAAATACTCGCAACCGCCGCAATCGCAACCGCCAATATGCCGATGATAAAAACTGCCTTAGGTTTTGCCGCCATAATCGCCCCCTATCTAAGAATATTGAATTAATCTGAAACCCACAGTCACTCAAAACAGCGATACCGTCCAATCTATATTTTAATTTTTAATCGTCTTCTTCAACACTTCAGTCTTCATACCGCATTGACGCTTCTGAATGCAGAGTTGTAGGAAATATCTGCCCCATCCCGGGAATAAGGCTGTGAAGATTCGGGACTATCGTCCTAAATTGGGCCGTTACTCCAACGGTAACAATATCGCCGGCTCCGCTCGCCGGAGGATTGTCCGGTGAAGACGTAACCGTGACAGTCGGGGTGCCTAGCGCACTGGTGGTTATGCTATTTTTCGTGCAAGTCTGTATTGCCGACACATCCCATGGTTTTTGTACCGAAGCGCACCTCGCCCCGACCCGGGCCGCGTTGTTCAACTGGTTCTTGAACCACCATGCCCGTGAAAATTCTGAGATACCCAGGAGCAAAAATATGAGTATCCCTATCAAGAGTGCAGTCTCGATGGCTGTCTGGCCTTTTTTACCGGTTTTCCTCAATAAATCCATATTATTAATCCCGATGCTCATTAGTCATTACCCAGGTGTGCTGGAGACCGAAGACTGAAGTTTTGCACCGCGCATAATCTGCCCGGAAGTCTTCAACCTTCAGTCTATTTGTCTGAGTAGTTTCGCCCATATTTACCCGGGGGGGCTGTCCCCCCGGGAGCCTCTCCTTTTTCTGAACTTGTCGGTTCTTTAAGAAGCTTCGGCAACTCGCAGCTTCTGGCTGAGATTCTTCCGTCACTTTACTGCAACGCGCTGTTGACCTTGCTGGCTGCGGTACTGATGCCGCTGTCGACACCCGAGTTCTTGAAGATAAAAACAAGAACGATCGCTATCAGAACGGCCACGAGGGCGTATTCTATCATTGTCTGCCCCTTCTCATTTTTCAGCCCGATGAGCATTCTCACCATCAGTCCTTCATACAACTCTCTCAAAGTCTTCATTCGAATCACCTCCTGATTTAATTATTGATTGAGGGCGCTATTGACCCTGCTCCCGGCGGTGCTGATTCCGCTATTGACGCTCGAGTTATGGAAAATAAAAACAAGAACGATCGCTATGAGAACGGCTACGAGGGCGTATTCTATCATTGTCTGCCCCTTCTCATTTTTCAGCCCGATGAGCATTCTCACTATCAGCCTTTCATAGAAATCTCTCAGAGTCCTCATTCCACCTTCTCCCTCCCATCACTTGCCTTAACTCATCTAACTCGCGGCCCGTCACTTAAGAATTATCACCCCCTTCTCAATTACCCGACCCGAAGGCCGGTTTTCAATATAGTCGTTATTCGACTTGCATACTACACTGATATACGATAATAACCGTTGTGTCAAGTTCTTTTTGGCTGATCGTTTCTGAAACCTAAACTTTAGTTTCAATAGGATTGATGATACATCTGCCGATTTTACTCCATGTTTACCGTAAGGGTATAATCACCCATGGAACTTTATCTCATCGACGGGCATTCATATGTCTACCGTGCTTTTTATGCAATAAGGGGGCTTTCCAACGCAGAGGGCTTCCCCACAAATGCGATCTATGGGTTCACAAACATGCTCCTGAAGATCATCAGGGAGAAACGCCCGGACGGGCTCGCTGTTTTCTTCGACCGGCCTGAACCCACTGCGCGCCACAGGATGTACAAGGAGTACAAGGCACAGAGGCCCGAAGCTCCGGTCGAGCTGGTTGAGCAACTCCCCTATATCAGACAGATTGTCGCCGCCTTCCAGGTCCCGGTCTTCGAGGCCCCGGGGTATGAAGCAGACGACCTCATTGGGACAATCGCCAGGAAAGCGGAGAGCAGTGGTAACACCGTGTTCATCGTGACCGCGGACAAGGACATGCTCCAGCTTGTAGATGAGCATGTGAAGATATATGACCCGATGAAAGACAGGGTCCTTGATGAAGATTATGTCAGGGAGAGATTCGGTGTCGGGCCCGAAAGGGTGACTGAATACATAGCCCTGACGGGCGATACGGCAGACAACATACCGGGCATACGGGGAGTGGGGGAAAAGACCGCAAAAGAGCTGCTGTCTTTGTTCGGCAGTCTTGACGAACTGCTCGGTCACCCGGACAGGATCCCGAAAGAAAGATTAAAAAAGATGGTCTCGGAAAGCAGCGACATTGTCCGTCTGAGCCGGGACCTGGCCACGATAGACACATCCGTTCCCGTCGAATTCCATATCGGTGATTTCGCCCTCAGGGAGCCCGACTGGGTTTCTCTTCTGCCTCTTTTCAGGAGGTTTGAATTTGTGAGCCTGATGAAGCTTATTCCGTCGGCCGGGGTCTCTTCCCGCGACTGCGAGACGGTCACATCCGAAAGGAGGCTTGCGGAGATTGTTTCGACTTTCAAGGATGAACTCGCCTTCGACACGGAGACGACCGGCAGGAACCCCCTTACGGAAAACCTTGTCGGAATCTCTCTATGCATGAACAAAGAGAAAGCGTTTTATATTCCGGTGGGCCATTCCGCTGCGGCAGCGGAACAGGCCGACAAGGGAATGGCTCTAAGAATTCTTAAGCCTGTCATGGAAGATGAAGGGATTTCGAAGATCGGTCATAACCTGAAATTTGATATCACAGTGCTCGACAAGGAAGGCATCGGTGTAGCCGGCAGACTCTTTGATACCATGATCGCCGCATACCTCCTTAACCCGAATAAGCCAGGCCACAGTCTCGGTGAAGTCTCTTTCGAATACCTTTCGAAAAAGAAGAGGTCGTTTCCGGAGGTCCTGAAAAAAAAGACAACTTTTGCGGAAGTCAGCCTTAAAGAAGCCGCAACCTATGCCGCGGAAGACGCCGCGCTCAGCCATGAGTTGAGGGCAGTGCTATTCGAAAAGCTGACGACATCCGGTATGGAGAGGGTCTATTTCGATATCGAGATGCCGTTGATCGGTGTGCTCGCCGACATGGAGAAGTCCGGCATCGGAATTGATGCCTCCCTGTTGCGGAAGATGTCGGGAGAAATAGAGGCTGAGATAGAAAGCGTGCAGAAAAGGATTTTCTTCCTCGCCGGCGAGGAGTTTAATATCAACTCGCCGAAGCAGCTGGGCAGAGTGCTCTTTCACAGTCTGGGACTCAGCCCTTCAAAGAGGACTAAGACAGGATATTCGACAAGCATGGAAGTCCTGGAAGAACTCGCCGGGGTCCACGACCTGCCGGGTGAAGTCCTCCATTTCAGGAGTCTGACCAAACTCAAAACCACCTATCTCGATGTGCTGCCTGCTCTCATAAACCCGCAGACGGGCCGGCTGCATACGTCCTTTAACCAGGCCGTGACGGCAACAGGAAGGCTTAGCAGCAGCGACCCGAATCTCCAGAATATACCTATCAGGGGGGAATGGGGACACAGAATCAGGGAGGCGTTCATAGCCGGGGAGGGCAAAGTGCTCCTGTCTTCGGATTACTCCCAGGTCGAACTGAGGATCCTGGCGCACATCAGCGGTGACAGGGGTCTCATCGAGGCATTCGCAGAAGGCCTGGATATCCATTCCAGGACGGCCGCGGAATTATACGGCGTCCAGCTCGGCAAGGTGACATCTGAAATGAGAAGGACCGCAAAGACCGTCAACTTCGGGGTGTTGTACGGCATATCCCCTTTCGGGCTTTCAGAGGCGCTGGGCATCGGAAGAGAAGAGGCAAAGAAGTATATTGAGCGGTATTTTACCCGCCACCCCGGCGTAAGCAAGTATGTAGAAGGCACCATCGCCGAGGCTGCGGAGAAGGGTTACGCAACGACTCTCCTCGGAAGAAAAAGGCCTATACCGGAACTGCAGAACAGCAGCAAAAATATGCGGCAGCAGGGTGAGAGGCTGGCTGTAAATTCTCCCATCCAGGGGACGGCCGCGGACATCATCAAAATCGCGATGATCAACATATGGAAAAGGTTCAGGCGGGAATCACTCCAGGCGAAGATGATACTTCAGGTGCATGACGAACTCCTGATTGAACTGCCTTATGGAGAGTTGGATGCTGTCACTGAAATCGTGAGACTTGAAATGGAAGGGGCTTTTGAGCTTGCCGTGCCGCTGAAGGTAGAGATCGGACATGGGAAGAACTGGGCCGAGGCGCATTGAATCGGCAAGGAGCAAAGGGCATGGAGCAAAGAAAAGGCGAAAGAAGATTTTCTGATTATTGTCCACTCTGATGTTGCAAAAAACTTTAATTTCAAAGTCGTCATTCCCGCGGATATTAGGCGGGAATCCAAGTTTTCAGAGAGACCGGATGCCCGTTTGAGACTTCCTGCATGACGGAAAAACGAAGGAGGCTGCGACAAGTCCTTTGCTCTATGCCCTTTGCACCATGCTCCACCTTCCTTCCGTCTGCATTTATTGCCTGAAATTTGATAGAATAGCGCACATCCAATCATGAGACCGACAAAAACTGCAAAAACAGAGAAGAAGACGCTCCGTAAGAAGGCAGCGGAGGCCGATAAGAAGAAAAAGTCGGCTTCTCCGAAATCCGTCAAAGGTTCCGGAGCTGGCGCCGGGACGGATAAAAAGAAGAAGCCCGCCAAAGCTGCCGTTACCGTCAGGGATAAAACGTCCGGTAAAAACAAAAATAGCAGGTCAGGAGCGGTCCGCGTAAAACATGCTGACGCTGGTTCATCCGCTCCGACTGCAGTCCGCAGGAAAACTCCCGCAAAGAAGGACGCAGGGGAAGCGAAAACGCCAAAGACAGTAAGCACTACTAGACCGGCGAAGAATTTAAGGAAGACAGCTTCCATGTCTCCCAGGCCAAAAAGAGCGAATCCGGCAAGACGATTGCCCGTTGGGGAAAAAACCGGCAGCACTGCCGAAGTTAAACCCGATCTTTCGGCGAAAGAGAAGAAATCTTCAGCCCAGGCTTTTCCAAATCGGTCTGGAAGCCGCAGCAATACGCTGCGTAAAACAAAGGAAGTAGAATATCCCGCCGCGGCGCGTCCGATGGCAATCGAAGAAATCCTGCCCGCTGAACTGCCCAAAGAATATGGCGAGAGCGAGTTCTTTCTCATTCCTGTCGAGCCGCGTGTGGTTTACGCCAGCTGGGAAATACCTTCCGGAGGCGGGCGGGGCGAACTCGAAATGCGTTTCTTTGACGTAACAGGCGAAAAAAGCGGGCAGACAGATTCTCGCCCCTTCCTGGACATCCCCGTCCGGAAGAGGGTCGGCGAGGCTTTTTTCAACATCGGCATACATGGCAGGGAGGTGGTTGCCGAAGTTGGTCGTCGCGGGGCGGACGGGCATTTTAAACCTCTCATGAGGTCCCGCAGAGTCCTCATACCAAGCTCGCTTGAACCGGATGCGTTCGGCATAGCCGCGAAGTTGCCCGAAAGGGGCAGCTATGGGTCCAGGCCTCCCGGGAACTAGTAATAATGCTTCCAGCCAGGGTTCCGTATTCTTTGCCGGTTGCCAACTGCAAATCGCCCACGTCCTGCAGCCGCGTCTTCCTGCAATTGTGTTTTTAAATCCTTATATTGTAAAATTAAGACGCTATTTCCCGGCAAATCCGTGTTCTCTATGGTCCCGGAATGCCCCAGGAGGGCATTGTATTTTCAGCGGGTTTAAGGTTTTCGCGATGAAAGAAGAACTGAAGGAAGAGATGCTCAAAAAAGCTGTGGATGGTAAGCTTTCCTGTTCGGCCGCCATGAAGATCGCCGAGTCTCTGGGGTTGCAACCCAGGGAAGTAGGAAACGCTGCGAACGAGCTCGGCATCAAGATCAAAAACTGTCAGCTTGGTTGTTTCTGATGGAAGTGATGCTTTTCGAGATCGCTCTCACCTTCTACTTCGCCTCCGCAATTGTCTGCGTACTGGAGCTTTTCAAGGGGACGAAGACCACGTCGGTCATAATGCTCGTCCTGGCAGCGATAGGCTTCCTCTTTCATACATCCAATATTGTCGCGAGGTACGTCATCTCCGGTCATATTCCGATAGCGAACCTCCACGAGGCGGCTTCCTTTTTTGCCTGGTGCATAGTGCTTATTTTCTTCTTTCTTGAGTACCGTTACCGGCTGGGACTGCTGGGTTCTTTCATTATGCCTGTGGTATTCGTCCTGATGCTTTCGTCTTCCGTGCTCCCCCGCAAAATAGAACCGCTCAGCCCGGTGCTCCAGAGCTACTGGCTCGGGATACACACCGTACTGGCTTTTTTGGGAGACGCCGCCTTCGCGATGGCCTTCGGGA
>JBJKOV010000328.1:0-4032 GCA_046707105.1 Thermodesulfovibrionales bacterium | reverse complement strand
ATATGCGGCTACGGCAGGATGGGGAGGATAATATGCAGTGAACTGGAGGCGGACGGCGTACCCTTTGCCGTAATCGAGAAAGAACCGGATGCCGCACTGACCGATGAGTCTGTCATTCTCTTCAGGGGAGATGCCACAAGGGACGAGTCACTGAAGGACCTGCATATAGACAGGGCGAAGGGTCTCGTGTCTGTCCTGCCCACTGACGCCGAAAACCTCTTTGTAGTCTTGAGCGCCAGAGGCCTGAATCCGAGGCTCCAGATAGTCGCCCGGGCAGGCGAGGAAGGCTCGGAACGGAAACTCCTGAGGGCGGGAGCTGACAGGGTAGTCTCGCCCTATCATATCGGCGGACTGAGAATAGCACAGACGATACTTAAACCGGCTGTAGTCGACTTCATAGAATTTGCCACAAAGAGCGGAAATATCGATCTCCAGATGGAGGAAGTCGTCATCCAGGAAGATTCCCAGCTGGTGGGTCGTACGCTTGACGAATCAGGTATCGGAAGGGAACTCGGGGTGATCATCGTGGCGATCAAGGAGTTGTCGGGCGACATGAAATTCAACCCTACCTTCCGCAGTACGATAAAAGCCGGCAATACCCTCATAGCACTCGGCGAGACATCGAAACTCAAGGTCCTCGAGGCTATGGCAAGAACGAAGAAGACTTGATCCCTGGGAAACTTTCGGTCTTTGTGGCGGCCTAAACAGATCTCATTTTTTACCGGAGACAGCCTGATAGACGTCCCTGATCACTTCTGCGGATAACTTTTCCATGGCCTTGCTCATACCGGCAGCAACTCCGGAAGGCGTTCTCTCCTTGACGGGGGCCGAAGAAGCATAGGATTTCTGGAAGATTATCCTCCCGGTTACGTCAGCCTGCATAGTGTCGAGGAGCGTGACACTGACAGAAAGCTCGGCCTTTGACGTTCCATCTTCATCCACCTCTATAAATTTCTCTACTTCTCCCTGCAGGAGGTAGCGCGTACCTTCATATTCGGAAGGTGACAAAACCGCTCTGAAGAGTCCTGCCGACCTGAAATCCCTGAGAAGATAGTCGCTGACCATGGCTCCCGGAGCAATCATCCAGTGGTCATAGTTGTAAACGTCCCGCTTGAAAGGTGACGGACTGTAAATTATCGAAAGACCGCTATAAGCCTCTACTGACGAGAACCGGTTTACGGTCAAGACCGCGTCGAGCCGGGGAAGCTCCGGGAAGGCCGGGGTCTTGTAGTCAAGGGTGTACTGGTATTCGATGTTCGTCCTTTTGCCGCCAGGGATGCAACCCGTCACAACCATGGCACAGAGAGTAATCATCAACCACATTCCTGCCTGCGAGTATAGCCAGGCCGAGGGTTCATCATCTCGCGGTGCGACGAGGTCATCCATAGCTTTCCCTACTATTCCTTTTCTCTTCCCCTGGGCGGCGGCTTGCTCCAGATAAGGTCCGACGGACTCTCGCTCAGCCTTTCAATCAGTACGTCCAGTCTCTCCGTCACCCTGCGTATGTTATCAAGGGTGCTCCCGAGCTCGCCGGTCATCACGCGCGTTCTGGTGTCCAGTCCCTGGACCAGCCGGCCTGCACGTTCACCCGTCTGACGCAGCTTCATAGCCTGAACGTCCTCCCTAATCTCTGATATCAGTGCCCGGGCCTGACCGGCTGTCTCCCGCGCCAGGTTGACAGTCTCCCGAGTCCCCGCCAGAATTTTCCTGATGTCCCCTTCCTCCGCTATTGCATCTATCTTCCGGCTTGCCCTGTCGAGGTTTTCTGCCGCGGCTTCGAGATGGGTCATTATCTTATCAATCCTCTTGTCGGACATCACGGACCTCAACGATTTGGCAGTCGCCTTCAACTGCTCGGATATTCCCCTGAGATCGAGTTGTTTCATCCCGCCGAGGGTCTCATCCAGCGATGAAAGGATCATTTTCAATTCTGAAGGACGCGTGGGTATCACAGGGTATTTGACGTGAAACGTTATTCTGGGAGACTGTTTCAATTCATCGGGCGTCCCGGGCGAGAGACTGACGAATGACACCCCTGAGAGTCCCGAAAGGCCGACCTGGGCAACGGTGTTTCCGCGTATCACATCTTTGAGATAGATCTTCATTACCACTTCGATCAGTCTGTCATCGGGAGCAACGCTTATGCTCTTCACCCTTCCAGCCTCGACACCCCGGTACTTTACGCTGGAATCCACCTTAAGACCCTGAACGGATTCATCGAAATATGAGACATAAGTGGCGCCTTTCTTGAAATAGCGGGTAGCACCCAGCCATATTATTGCGATAACGCCTATAAGAAATCCAACCGTTACAAACAGGCCTATCAGGAATTTCGACCTCTGTTCGGCCATTCTATGCCCCTGCCCCCTTCGTCCCGGGTGCCATGGGCCGCCTCCTGAAAAAGTTCAGCACCCTGGGATCGGTCGAATTCTCTCTGAGTTCCCGAGGATCCCCTGAAGCAATAATGCCTTTTTCTTTCCTGTCGAGCATAATGACCCTCCGGGCTATATTGAAAATAGACTCCAGTTCCTGAGTAATGATCACCATAGTTGTCTTCATGCCCTCATTTATGCTCTTGATGAGAATATCGATTTCAGCAGCGGTGACAGGATCCAGGCCGGCGGACGGTTCGTCGAGAAACAGGACTCTGGGGTCAAGAGCCATCGCCCTGGCAAGACCCGCCCTGATCCTCATGCCGCCTGAAAGTTCGGAGGGAAGGTGGTTTCCGTACCCTCCCAGATTCACCATCCCGAGCTTCATCCTGACGATCAGATCTATCGTTTCCGGTAACAGGTGCATGTATTCGCGAATGGGAAGAGCCACATTGTCCGCCAGCGTCATCGACCCGAAAAGCGCTGCAGTCTGAAAAAGCACGCCTATGCCCATCCTGACTTTGTTCAACTCCTCATCATCGGCAGCAAAGATGTCCACCCCATTGATCAATACCCTTCCTTTGTATGGCCGGTGAAGACCCATCATGTGCTTAAGAAGAGTAGATTTACCGCAGCCGCTCTCACCCATGATGATAAATATCTCCCCCTGATAAACCTCGAAGCTCACATCTTCCAGTATTACGTCAGTGTCGTAGCGGACGCTCAGGCCGTCAACCACAATTACCGGTTTCCTGTCCGTCAATTCCTCCCTGTCAGTTTTGAAGCCACTCATGACAGGTATTTGAGTACCATAGCGAAGGCAGCATCTATTATGATGATAAAAAACATCGCGGTAACCGCGGCAGACGTCGTTGTCTTGCCGACGGCCTCAGCTCCTCCTCTCACCTGGAAACCTCTCTGGCACCCGACACCCGATATAATCAGCGCAAAAACGGCTGTCTTCACCAGGCTGGTCAGGACATCGAATATGGTTATGCTTCCCGGGATTTCATGGAAATAGGTATAGGGGGCAAGCCCGAGGGCTGTGACACCTACGATCAGGCCTCCGGCAATCCCCAGAAAATCAGCGTAAAGGGTCAAAAGAGGGACAACGATAATCATAGCCAGAACCTTGGGGACAGCCAGAAACCGCGTTGGATCAAAACCCATCGTGACAAGGGCGTCCACCTCTTCGTTTACCTTCATAGTCCCTATCTCGGCCGCGAAAGCCGACCCTGACCTCCCCGCTACAAGTATGGCCGTCATGATCGGCCCGAACTCCTTCACCATAGCGATGGCCACCATAGAACCGAGAAAGACGTTAAAATTATACTGACTCAGTTGTTCCGACGCCATAACGCCGATGACGAATCCGAGAAGAAGATTGATAAGACCGACAATCGGAAGACCGTCAACTCCCGCCCTTTTCATATAGAAAAAAACTTCTCCCCATCTGATGGAACGCGGGTGCGTGACTGAATACATGAGCGAGGTCAAAAGCTCGCCCAGAAACGTCATGAGCAATACGAAGTCCCGGAAAAGATGCAGTACCGCCTCTCCGACTTCTTCAATAAAACCGGACGCGCCCCTTGTAGATATTATGGGGCCCCTGGAGATGGCGTCCCGGTCCAGAAGGGCGATTATGCCTTCCGCCTCCTGG
>JBJKOV010000327.1:0-2695 GCA_046707105.1 Thermodesulfovibrionales bacterium | reverse complement strand
AGCGAGGCCAGTTGCAGTTTGCCGATGTGCCTGGTCATAACTGTAGTAGCCGCCGCCGCGTCGGCGACGATATTAAGAAGTTCGTTTCCCTCTTCCGTCGCCTCATTTTCCCAGGATGTCGCCACCTTTATATCACCTGTGGTGGCAATGAGACTTATGTTCTGTTCGTATTTCTGAAGATGGGCCGATGCCTGGTCCAGGCGCATCCGTAGCGCAGCGACCTTGGGTCCTACCACATGACAGCTGTTGCATGACGCAGCGTTAATGCTCGTATAGCTCCTTCTGATGGCAGACAAGGCATCCTCTACCATGAGTATGTTTTCTGCAAGACTGTCGATGTCCTGGCTGTACCCGGCCTCATGCCTGTATAACTCCGCCTGCGCGCTCCTCAGATCAATCATAATGTCGCTATACTTGTCCAGAACCTTCTCCTGACTATCTCTGACCTCCTCGTCGGAGGTTACCAGTCGAAGTTTAGAGAAAATAAAGACTCCGGTGATAACAAATATGATGGTGATAATTCCAACGCTCGTGATCAGCTTCTTTTTCATGGCCTTCCCGATTGGCTGCCGCCGACATTACGGCCGATCGCGCCGAGTTCGAAGAAATCCGGACCCAGCCCAAGTTCTCTCATCATGTCATCGATCCGGTCATAATCGGATTTACGCGTCTCTATGAAGCGGGTGGCCCTCATCAATGAAAGAACGGCCCTCCCCTCGTCCGTCTTGTCCATTCCCAGCAAGGTTTCTTTCAGCAGTTTCTCGATATGCGTGTCAAGACTGCCCTTTTTTACACCGAGAGTGCCCGAAGGAAAAGGCCCTGATGTGGCAAGTATCAGCAGGCTGCTCCTTGCTGCCGGGTTACTGGTCATGTACTTATCGAAAAGCCGGTCTGTCGAGCATCCGAGGTCGACTTTGTTGTCCATTACTGCTTCCATGGCGGCATCGAGGCTTCCGACATAGAAAATCCGGCCGAAATAACCCCTGAATTTTTTCATCCGTTTATTGTGGAGATACCATCTCGGGAATAAATAACCCGAGGTAGTCGACTTGCTGGCAAGCGCTATCCTTTTCCCCTTCCAAGTGGAGACATTCTCCGTTATCCCCCTGCCCCTGCGTGCGAATATGACGCCACGATAGCTTGATCTTCCGTCCCTGTACCCGGGGCGGGCGATAGGGTCTATGGCTATCTTAGAGTCCATCACCACGTAACTTAGCCCGCCAAAGAAGGCGGCATCGACTTTTCCCGTCGACATCTCGTTATAGACAGAGTCGTAACTGTCGAGGAGCTTTGTCTTCACATTTATACCAAGAGCCCCGGACAAGTAGTTTGCCAGCAGGTCATAGCGCCTCTTCTGGTAAAAGATATTCTCTCTTGGAAGAAGGGCGATCACAAAGGTATGACCCGAACCTGCCCTTTTTTCGATCCTCTGCTTGCCTGAAACCTCTTTCCTGCCCGGACAGCCGGCAAGAAGAAGCAAGATCAGGACAGCCATCGAAAGGAAAAAAGTTCTGGAAAGCTGAAACCTCATGATTTTGTTTAGTTTAACCCATTTTGCAGACAAAGGACCACTTTGCTATCAGCAATGGGCACTTTCCGCCCCACATAACGACGTGTCGTCATTCCCAAGGCAGTAGTCGGGAATCCATGCTCTTCCAGTCGTCATTCCCGAGGCAGTTGTCGGGAATCCATGTTTCCAGACAGATTGGATGCCCGACTGAGGTCCTCGGGCATGACGGAATAAAGACCACGACATGGTCTCGCCTGCAGTTGCGGCCCCAGCCATAAAAAAAGGCAGTCCCGAAAATTCCGGGACTGCCTTGTGCGTCAGAACGTCTGATACTAATAGTGCAACTACGGAGTGGTGCAGGTTACGGTTGCAGAACCGCCTGTAGCGACCACCGTGCCCTGCGGACCGGTCGTCCAGTCGCAGGTGTGACCGCACCCGAAGTAGAGGTAGAGGTCATAGCTACCTGTTGGCACTGTCACTTTGGCGCTGCCAGCGGCAACCTGCGCGTCTGTAAAAGAGCCGCTTGCCTTGGTAACCAAGGTGCTGAAGTCGTTCTTCTGCTTTAAGTAGTAGCTGGTTTTCACGCCGCTGGTAACGTTAATCGTAATATCACCAGTAGTTGTTACCCCACCTACCTTGCTTATCGGCAGAGCATACTGCTTCGTGCAGTTGTAACCCAGGCTATCCTGGACTATCTGCGTTACCATGTAGTTGCCGGCGTTCATGTATTTGTGCGTGGCAGTGGCGCCGCTCACAGATTCTACCGTCAATGCGCTTCCGTCACCCCAGTTGACATATACAGCAGCAGAACCCCCAGTATTGTTGGTACTGGAAGCGTCTGTGAATGTAACTTTGCCACCAACCTCCGCAGCTGTCGGAGTAAGACTGCCGCCGCAGGTCGGGAACTGATGCACTGCCGTCGGGGTAACTACCTGGGTAGCCACATCCGTCGTGTGTGCAGAGTCGCCGATCGTCAGAGTCACTGTCACCGGTGAACCGCTCGTATAGGTATGGCTCGTGGCCACGCCGGAGCCCGTGCCGG
The DNA here is from genome assembly GCA_046707105.1 of Thermodesulfovibrionales bacterium. GTDB lineage: Bacteria > Nitrospirota > Thermodesulfovibrionia > Thermodesulfovibrionales > UBA6898 > JARRRD01. The sequence continues at coordinate 143 of JBJKOV010000327.1, read as the reverse complement.
TGTCTCCGAAGTCCCAGCTATAGGTACAGCTGGTTACACCTGAAGGACAGGTGGAGGAAATCCCATTGAAGTTGACCGCATAGCTCGTTGAGCTGTCGTTCGTCCAGCTGAATTTCGCTGTCGGATAGGTGTTGTGCATGTTC
>JBJKOV010000326.1:0-12191 GCA_046707105.1 Thermodesulfovibrionales bacterium | reverse complement strand
TGTCAACTTTCATTTCTTCGCCCTGTGTATCTCCATCAAAGGTAAGGTCGCTGGTGGATTGTATCCCTTTTACCTTGAGAGCGAAATCGTCAGGATTTGTCGCCCTGCGCAGGGCCTCTTCATAGGTGATAAGACCTTCCTTGAAGAGACCGAAGAGAGACTGGTCAAACGTCTGCATGCCGTAATGAATCGCCCCCTGGGCAACCACATCCGTTATGGCCTTGGTCTTATCCGGATCAAGTATGCAGTCTTTTATTGTGACAGTCGCAATGAGTACTTCAACCGCCGGAACCCTGCCCTTACCGTCGGCCCTCGGAATGAGGCGCATCGAAATTATGCTCTTCAGAACTGAGGCAAGCTGCATCCTTACCTGTTTGTGCTGGTAGGGCGGAAAAACGGATATTATGCGGTTGACGGTCTCCATGGCGTCGATAGTATGCAGCGTGCTCAGAACGAGATGTCCGGTCTCGGCGGCAGTTAAAGCCGTCTGGATCGTTTCAAAGTCACGCATTTCACCGACCAGGATGACGTCGGGGTCCTGCCGCAAAGCCGCTCTCAGTGCCTTGCTGAACGATTCGGTGTCCTGCCCTATTTCTCTCTGGTTTACTATAGACCTTTTGTCCCTGTGCAAGTACTCAATCGGGTCTTCGATCGTCATTATGTGCTCGGTCTTATTGCTGTTGATGTAGTCTATCATCGAGGCAAGTGTTGTGGACTTGCCGCTGCCGGTTGTGCCGGTAACCAGAACCAGCCCTCTCGGTTCCATGGAAATCTTCTTCAGTATCTCCGGCAGTGTCAGTTCGTCGATTGTCGGGATTTTCATGGGTATGACCCTGAACACCAGACCTATCGTTCCTCTCTGAATAAATACGTTGCACCTGAAGCGGCCCAGTCCGGGGACGCTGTATGCGAGGTCGATATCATTCTTCTTCTTGAACACATCCCTTTGTCCCTGGTTCATCACCGAAAAAGCTGTTTTCAGGGTATCTTCCTGACTTAGCCGCCTCTCTGAGGACAGTGGAGAAAGGGCTCCGTTAATCCTTAATACGGGATAAGAGCCGACCTTAAGATGAATGTCGGACGCCCCCATGGAATGAGCCGTTCTTAAAAGCTCATTCACATCTATTTCAGTCTCGTTCATGGCTACCTGCTCCTGCCGGCTGGCTATTTTTGAGGTTATAAGCCTCAATGATTTTACCCTCGATCTCCCCCGCAACAGATGCGTTGTTCCTGAAAAACTCTTTTACGTTTTCTCTTCCCTGTCCAATCCTGGCGCCGCCGTAACTGTACCATGCACCCGATTTTTCAATTATTCCTCTCTCGACACCAAGATCGATAATCTCTCCTTCCCTCGATATGCCCTGGTTGAAATAGATGTCGAATTCGGCCTGCTTGAACGGGGGCGCAAGTTTGTTCTTTACCACCTTTACTCTGACGCGGCTGCCGATGATCTCCTGGTTCTCCTTCAGGCTCTCTATCCTGCGGATGTCAAACCGCATGGAAGAGTAAAACTTCAGGGCGTTACCGCCCGTCGTTGTCTCGGGATTTCCGAACATTACCCCTATCTTCATCCTGATCTGATTAATAAAAATAACTGTCGTGTTCGATTTCGATATCGAAGAGGTCAATTTACGGAGGGCCTGACTCATGAGCCGGGCATGGAGTCCCGGCAGGGAATCTCCCATGTCACCCTCTATCTCGGCCTTCGGGACTAGCGCCGCGACAGAATCGACGACAATGACATCCAGGGCGCCGCTTCTCACAAGATATTCGGCAACCTCCAGCGCCTGTTCGCCTGTATCGGGCTGCGATACCAGGAGGTCATCGACATTCACCCCTATCCTCTTCGCATACTTTATATCGAGTGCATGTTCCGCATCTATAAAAGCGGCCGTGCCGCCGGCAGCCTGGGCCTGGGCGACCGCGTTCAGGGCAAGTGTAGTTTTACCGGATGATTCAGGGCCGTATATTTCCACGACCCTGCCGCGTGGAAGACCGCCTATACCGGTTGCGATATCGAGGGTCAGGGACCCGGTAGGGATCACGTTGACGCCTTCAACCGCGGTTTCTTCCCCCAGCCGCATGATGGAACCCTTTCCGAAACTCTTCTCGATCTGCGATATGGCCATTTCAAGGGCCTTGATCTTATCCTTGTTAGACATTGCTCCTCCCGCCCAAATGTATTTCAGCGAGGCTGCTGTATTCTGCCCCCGCCGGTCTGAGTTCGCTCTTCATCAAAGATACCCTCCTTACTTCCATACTTCCAAAGCTGTAGTCAACAAGCTTCTCAAGGTCTTTCATCATGCCTGTTATCCCCTTCAGGGCGCGCACCCTCCCGATCGTGAGATGAGGAGAAAAGGCCCTGTCCTCCGCCGGATATCCCAGGTCCGCCAGTACGGACTCAACCGCACCAGCCAGTTCTTTCAATGCCAAAGATTCCTCGATCCCGACCCAGATGATCCTCGGCCGTCTGATATCGGGGAAACATCCGACACCGGATATATTAATATAAAACGGTGGGTAAGATGATAGCCTCTCAGACAAAGCATCACATATCCTGACGACCATCGACTCTTCCGTCTCCCCAAGAAATTTCAATGTAAGATGGACATTTTCCGCGGGTACCCAACGCACGTCGGCTCTGCATTTCTTCAGGACCTCCGTAATACGTGCCACCGCTTCCTTTAACGGCCCGGGGACCTCGACCGCGATGAAACACCTTAGAGCCATAACCTCAAGACCTGATCGAGAAATCTGAGCGCCTCAAGGGAGGCTTCTCTCTTTATATCCGCCCTGCTCCCCGTAAATTTCGTCCCTTTCGATTTCACCAGGTCTTCGATTGCAACCGCCATGTAAACGAGTCCGACTTCTTTATCCTCTACTTTTTCAGGCCCGGCGACGCCTGTGACCGACAAGCCTATTTCGCTGTTCCCAAGTTCCCGGACCGAGTTCGCCATGGCAACGGCCGTTTCTTCGCTCACGGTGCCGTGCTTTTTCAGCAAGGAAGCGCTGATTCCCAGCACCGACCTCTTTGCACTTTCTGAATAAGAGACCACCGTCATCTCGTAGAACTTCGAAGAGCCCGGCAGGTTTGTGACAGCATCGGAGATAAAGCCACCGGTGCAGGACTCGGCGATACTCAGCCTCAGGTCGTTTTCGATAAGTCTGGCCGCTATCTTTTCGACAACCGTCAGAAAATCAGTATCCATAGCCTCAGAAGTACGCCCACGTATACGCCGGCCAAGAGGTCATCCGCCATAATGCCCAGCCCCCCGCTCAAAGATTCATCGATACGGTTAATCGGAAACGGCTTTAGTATATCGAAAATCCTGAACAAAAGAAAGCCCGCAATCAAAAAAACATATGTATGCGGCACGTAGAAAACAGAGACAAGATAGCCGGCAAATTCATCTACTACAATCTTACTGCTGTCTCGTTCTCCTATGAGGACCTCGGCTGTATCGGATGATATTATTCCCACGACAATTGCAGAAGCTATCACGAGGAATTGCACCACGGGCGACAAATTAAATGACAACGCGAAGATCAGCCCGACGGCGCTGCCCCACGTTCCCGGTGCGAAAGGCATATAGCCCACAAATCCAAGTGTGGCCAAATTTTTTAAAAGGAGATGCAGCAGCTTCTTCAATTTGACCCCCGCTGGAAGACGCTATAGTAAAACATTAAGGTTTATGGTCCAGACAATTTTTACATCATGGTCATTCCCGCAGTCCTCAGATCGGTGCGACTCTGCGCGAATCACTTCGAGCGGGAATCCACGTTTTTAATGGATCCCTGCCTGCCGAAGGCAGGCACGAAATAGGCACTCGGGCGTCACGACATCCCCTGGCCAATCCCGGAGCACTGTACATTCTATTTGAGATCCTTCATATAACAGGATCTGATTAGCCTTACTCTTCAATTATTTTGTAATTAAAGGATATTGCCGCTGTTCCTTCAAGTGTAGCTTTAACTGAGCAATACTTGTCCATTGAGAGTTGTATCGCTTTTTTCACCGCCTCCTCAGAGAGATTCCTGCCCTTTACAATGAACTCAATATGCATGTCGGTATATTTTTGCGGATGGTCTTCAGCCTTTTTGCCTTCAACATTAATTTCAAGACCGCTCAGCTTCTCCTTCTTTTTCTTAAGGATGGATGCCACATCCATTCCGGAGCAGCCGCCGAGACCTATTGCCAGAAGTTCCATCGGTCTCAGGCCGCTGTTCTGTCCTCCGACGCCCGAATCGCTGTCCAGGACAATCGCATGTCCCGATTCGGCCTGTCCTACGAACTGCAACCCATTTGTATATGTCAGTTTCGCTCTGACTGTGCTCATCTCATAGCTCCTTTCAGTTTTTTCCCGCTCCTGCCGATCTGAACCTCTGACTTCATGTGGATATGTCCTGAGAAAGGTCTCCTTCCCTGTGCAGTTTATATTCAATGCTGTCCACAAGGGCCTTGTAAGAAGCCTCAATTATATTCTCCGATACACCGACAGTTCCCCACCGGTTCTCACCGTCACCCGACTCGATGAGAACCCTCACCTTTGCGCTGGTACCCTTTTCGGCGGCCAGTACGCGCACCTTATAATCAAGAAGTTTTACGTCTCTTAATTCCTTCGAAAAGGATTTTTCCAGGGCCTTCCTCAGTGCCTTGTCAAGGGCATTGACCGGCCCTTTTTTGCTTTCCGCCACCGTATGTTCAACGTCGCTTCCCACCTTCAACTTTATCGTGGCTTCGCTGATCGGTTCCTCCCTCTTCGTCCTCCTCTCAACTATGACCCTGAACTCGATAAGATCAAAAAACTGTTTGTGTAATCCCAGCGCCTTCTTCATGAGCAATTCGAAGGAGGCCTCGGCGCCCTCGAACTGATATCCCTGGTTTTCGAGGTCCTTGAGATCCCGGACAATCTGTTGCACCTCGGGGGAATCACCCGAGAGTTTCAATCCGAACTCCTCGGCCTTTCTCAGAATACTGCTCTTGCCGGCCTGGTCGGATATGAGAATACGACGCGAGTTTCCTACCAGTTCCGGTACGATATGTTCATACGTGCCGGGATGCTTCACGATCGCGCTGACGTGCATGCCGGCCTTGTGGGCAAAAGCGCTGTCGCCGATATAGGGCTGGCGCTTGAAATGTCTGACATTCGCTATCTCGTCAACAAATCGAGATGCCTGACGCAACTCTTGCAGCTGTCCGGGACCGATGCAATCGAGTCCGAGTTTCAGCTGGATATTCGGAATAATCGAAATAAGGTTGGCATTTCCGCAGCGCTCGCCTATGCCGTTTATCGTACCCTGAACCTGTGAGGCACCGACCTCCACGGCGATAACGGAATTGGCCACGGCACAATCGCCATCGTTATGGACATGGATCCCGACGGAAGTCCTGAAATCTCCAACCACCCTCTTGACGATGTTCCTGACGGCGGACGTTATGGTTCCCCCGTTCGTATCGCAGAGCACCAGACAGTCGCTCCCCGCATCTTCGGCGGCGGCAAGGCATTTCAGTGCGTATTCAGGGTTGTTCCTGTATCCATCAAAGAAGTGTTCGGCGTCGAAAAAAACTTTTTCAGCGTACTTTTTAAGATAGGATATGGAGTTATGTATAATCTCAAGATTTTCTTCCAGGGGCACCCTGAGCGCTTCCCTGACATGAAAGTCCCAGGTCTTTCCGAAGATGGTAATTGCCGGAGTACCGGCTTCGATGAGAGCCTTCAGGACAGCGTCATTTTCAGGTTTCCTTTTCGGCCGATGGGTGCTGCCGAAGGCAACAACCGTAGCTTTTGAAAGGCTCAGTTTTCTGACCCTTTCAAAGTATTCCACGTCCCGGGGGTTGGCGCCGGGCCATCCTCCCTCGATATAGTGCACGCCCAATTCATCCAGCCGGCCGGTTATACGGAGCTTGTCTTCCACGGAAAAGGCGATATCCTCCGACTGACCGCCGTCCCTTAGTGTCGTATCGTATATCTCTATTTTTCGCATAACTCTATTATAGCCTCTCACAGGCTATTGTGTTATATGAGTATGCTGATACAAAGTAGTCATTTATGTAGTTTGCAGGTCTTCCGACAGTATTTCGGCCGGCCGTTAAACCGACAGACCGAAGGTCTCATGAAGCACCCTGACCGCCAATTCAGTGAACTTAAGGTCGATAACGCACGATACCTTTATCTCCGAAGTGCTTATCATTATTATATTTATTTTATGCTCGGCGAGAACCTCGAACATTTTGGCCGCAACACCCGAGTGGGTCCTCATTCCCACGCCTACAACCGAGACCTTGCTGATATCATCTCTTATGTCTACGCGGTCCGCACCCATCTCCCGTGCTACCGCATCAGTCACCCCGAGGGCCTTTTTCGAATCCGTTTTTGGAACAGTGAAGGAAATGTCCGCAGACCTGCCGTCGCTGCTTATATTCTGTACAATCATGTCTACCACAATATTTGCGGAGGCGATGGCTTCAAACAATTTTGCAGCTATTCCGGGCTTGTCCGGCACATTCACGACGGTGATCTTCGCCTGGTTTTTATCATAGGCAATTCCCGATACGACAACGTTTTCCATATCCTTATCCTCCTCCACTACGAGAGTACCCGCATTATCATTAAAACTCGACCTGACTACAAGAGGAACGTTGTATTTCTTCGCGAATTCAACGGACCTGGTCTGTAGCACCTTCGCCCCCAGACTTGCCAGCTCCAGCATCTCTTCGTAAGATATCCTTTCGAGCTTCCGCGCCTCCGCAACAATATTAGGGTCCGTCGTATATACGCCGTCGACATCGGTGTAAATTTCGCACAGATCGGCTTCTATCGCTGCCGCTATGGCGACTGCAGAAAGGTCGGAACCGCCCCTTCCAAGGGTGGTAACATCGGCCTCCCCTTCCGTCACCCCCTGAAAGCCGGCGATGACGACTACATTGTCGTCGGCCAGCGCCTTCCTGATTCGTTCACCCGATATCTTTTCGATCTTCGCCTTTGTGTGGACCTTGTCGGTTATTATGCCGGCCTGTCTTCCCGTGAGCGCCTTCGCACGATATCCCAGGGCCTCGATAGCCATCGCGGTGAGTGCACTGGTAACGCGCTCGCCTGATGAAAGAAGCATATCCATCTCCCTGTCATTGGGCACTGACGATATTTGCTGGGCCAGACCGATCAGCTTGTCCGTCTCACCCGCCATTGCAGAAACGACGACCACCACCCTGTTTCCACCGCGAACCGTATTTGCAACCCTGTCGGCAACCGCCTTAATCCTCTCCACGTTCGCAACGGACGTACCTCCGTATTTTTGAACAATCAGCATGAATAGTAAACCTGCTCAACAGTCATAAAAAATCCGGGCGGCTCCCGGCGAAGGCTCGCTGCGAGATTCCCGGCGCAGTTCACTTGCGGAAAGGGCAGCCCCACTTTATACTCAGACCCCGGGTCAGGTGCATGCCCCCGCAAAAAGCCCTGGTCATTATCCGCATTTCTCAGGTTTCCGCCTTCTTTTCAATGCAGCAGAGCCGATATTTCTTCTAAGAAGGCGTCCGACCCTTGATGAAATAATCCATCAGGGTATGTCCTTTTTCAAAAGACAGATTGCCTTCCCTGCCTGCCATTTTTTCGTCAAAAGTCAGACCTTCATTCTTTCGGGGGCTCGTGCTGTCAAAGAGGACAAAAGGGACCGGGTCGGCCGTATGGGTCCTTAGTTCCAGAGGAGTCGGATGGTCCGGCAGGAGCAAAACCCTGTACTCCCCGAATTCTTTCAGCCCCTCCATGACAGGACCCACCACAAGAGCATCGAAATCCTCGATAGCACGTATCTTGTCGCTGCAATTGCCGGAATGCCCTGCCTCGTCGGGGGCTTCTACGTGTATATACACGAAATCCACATTTTCCAGCGCCTCCAGCGCTGCCTCCGCCTTTCCTCTGTAGTTCGTGTCGAGATAGCCCGTGATTCCCGGGACATCCAGTATCTCAAAGCCCGCATAAATACCGAGTCCTCTTGTCAGGTCGACAGCCGAAATGAGAGCTCCGCTCAGAGAATATTTTTCCTGAAAGGTCGGCAGGGCCGGCTTTCTGCCCTGTCCCCAGAACCATACGCTGTTGCCGGGATTTTTACCGCTTTCCATCCTCTTCCTGTTCACCGGATGATCGGCGAGAATTTCGAAAGAGTCGGTCATCAGCCTCCGCAGGACATCCTCGCCCTTCCCCGCAGGCAGATAGTCCGCAATGTCTTTCCCTATTATGTCATGAGGCGGGACGCACTCCACATCCACAGGCCCTCCGGCCCAGATCATGAGATGGCGGTAGCTGACGCCGGGATAAAACCTGATAACATCCGTGCCAAGTTTCCTGTCTATATCGCGTATGAGTTCAGTTGACTCCTCCGTCGTTATATGACCGCTGCTGTAATCTTCCATGCTGGCAGCGGTTTTGTCAGACCCATATTTAAGAGTGACAAGGTTGCACCGGAAAGCCGCATCGTCCTTCGATAGTGCCACCCCTATACTGGCCGCTTCGAGAGGCGCCCTGCCTGTATAAAAGAGATGGGGATCATATCCGAGTATGCTGAGGTTTGCGACATCCGAGCCGGGGTGCATGCCATGGGGAATAGTCCTCACTCTTCCCGGGCTTCCCACGACGGACAACCTGTCCATATTAGGGGTGAAAGACCTCTCCAGTGGCGTCCTGCCGCCGAGTTCACCCACCGGCCTGTCAGCCATGCCGTCTCCGACAATCACAACGTATTTCATCAGATATTCCCGATTATCCTCTCTGCTCTTTCCCGCCGTATCTATTCGACGATGTCGCCCTCGACCGTCTCCACCTGTATCCCCTTCTCCCTGATCCAGTCAAGACCCTTTTCAAGGTCTTCTTCGTCACCCTCCAACTCAAGAATCATTTCCCCCACCGTCTCCGTGACTCTGGCCCTTCTTATATTGGGCATGACATTGAACTGTTTTGCCATCATGAAGATAACCGGTTCTTTTATCAACTGCTGGGGAAAGGTCAGTTTCACCCTCTTCTTCATCGCTCCTCCTATCTTCTTCCGCCTGCGATAGCCGGTACTATTGACACCTCATCCCCGTCTTTCACAGCCGTACCTTCCGCTTTAAGGAACCTGATGTCTTCATCATTCAGGTAGATGTTAACGAACCTTCTGATCTTTCCGTTTTCAGATATTCGCTCGGCAATCCCAGGATATTTGACCTCAAGATCGTTTATCACTTCCATGATGGTTCCCGCCTTGGACTCGACCTCCTCTTTCCCCTGCGTCAACCGCTGAAGCGGAGTCGGAATTCTTACCTTTACAGCCATGTATTCTCCTCCTTGCCGTCGCAGACCGGTCGGGTCATTGACCTTTGTTTATGTTATCAAGGACCTCTTCGAAGGAGGCCAGGTTAGGTTTGATAAAGTGAGCCGACCGGGCATGCCCCTTCAGGGCCTCCTGGGTCTTCAACCCGTTGCCGGTTATACAAATGACTGTTGTCTCATCGCTCTTTATCTTTCCAGTCTCAATGAGTTTCTTCGCGCAGGCCAGCGTAACGCCGCCTGCCGTCTCCGCAAATACTCCCTCCGTTCTGGCGAGGAGCTTTATAGCATCTATGATCTCCTGATCACTCGCGTCCTCGGCATAACCCCCGGTTTCCTTTATCACCTGTGTAGCATAATACCCGTCCGCAGGATTGCCGATCGCCAGCGATTTGGCAACCGTATCGGGCTTCACCGGACGGATGATATCGGTATCATTTCTCACCGCCGTTGTGATCGGATTGCACCCCGCAGCCTGGGCGGCAAAAACCTTGGTATTAAGGTCATTCAGGATATTGATTTGTTTCAACTCCTTGAAACTCTTCCACACCTTGGTCAGAAGAGAACCGCTGGCGCAGGGGACCACTACGTTGTCTGGTGCCTTCCACCCGAGTTGTTCTATGACCTCATAGCCCAGAGTTTTTGAGCCCTCCGCGTAAAAAGGCCTTATGTTGATGTTTACAAAAGCCCACCGGTATTTGTTCGCCACCTCGCTGCAGAGCCTGTTGACGTCATCATAATTCCCGTCGACAGCGATCAGGTTAGGTTCGTAAACGAGAGATGCTATGATCTTGCTCGCCTCAAGCGTCGCCGGTATGAAGATAAACCGCTTGAATCCTCCCCTGGCGCCGTGGGCGGAAACCGAGTGTGCAAGATTGCCGGTAGAGGCGCACGCAACCGTGTCGAAGCCGAATTCCCTGGCCTTGGTGAGCGCTACGGATACAACTCTGTCTTTAAAAGACAGCGTGGGATGGACAACGGTGTCATCCTTAATGTACAGCGAGTCCACTCCGAGGACCTTTGCCAGGTTGTCGGCCTTCAACAGGGGGGTGAACCCGGAATGCAGGCCGACCTGCGGCTCCCCGTCTATCGGCAGAAGCTCCCTGTATCTCCAAAGGTTCTTGTCCCGTCTGCCGATCTCTTCCGTGTTTAGTGCCTTCGCGATGCTTTCGTAATCATAGGCGACTTCAAGCGGTCCAAAACAGAATTCGCAGACATAGATGGGTTCTATATGATATTCCCTTCCGCATTCCCTGCATTTTAGCCCCTTTATATGTCCCACGCAGCCACCTCCACGGCAAACAGAGTAAGTTTTATTCTACTTTAAACAGCAGAGAATTTAAAGTGAGATACTTGGGCAAAAAAAAGATGCCTGATCTCTTACTGCGGTCTCACGTCCAGAGGATGTTGAAACTTTTTTTGCGCTCTACGATATTTCAAGCAGCTGCTTCCGTCATCATTGGACTGGTCGAGGATTTTATAACCTGAATCTCGCTGCTCTTTTAAGACTCTTAACAAGTACGGTAATGTTATACTAATTCAATTGTATTAGTCATAAGGCGGGGGGCTGTTTCGTCTGCTTCCGCCCGGGGTAAAATTGGAAATACTGCACAGTCTTATAAATATCTTCCTGCATCTTGACAGGCACCTGAGCGTCGTTATACAGAATTACGGGGCCTGGACGTATCTTATTCTTTTTCTGATCATCTTCTGCGAAACAGGCCTCGTGGTGACCCCCTTTCTGCCGGGGGACTCCCTTCTTTTCGCCGCAGGGACATTCGCCGCCAGTGGATCAATGCAGGTTGAATTGCTTTTCCCCCTCCTCAGTCTGGCGGCTATAGGAGGAAACACCGTCAATTACTGGATAGGTTACAGCATCGGACCGAAAGTCTTCCAGAAGAAGAATGTGCGTTTCCTTAATAAGGAATACCTCGAACGAACGCATCGCTTTTACGAGAAACACGGCGGGAAGACGATCGTCATAGCGAGGTTCATACCCATTATTCGAACCTTCGCCCCCTTTGTTGCCGGCGTCGGCTTCATGACTCACTGGCGCTTTACCTTCTATAACGTCACGGCCGGCATTGCCTGGGTGGGTCTCTTCCTCTTTGCAGGTTTCTACTTCGGCAGGCTTCCCGTGGTGAGAAACAATTTTTCCCTCGCCATAGTCGCTATCATCTTTATTTCCGTGCTGCCAGGTCTGATCGAATACCTCCGTCACCGTTACCGCGTCGCCCGGTGACCTGCGAGCAATCTGTCGTTCCTGCCGGACGCGGAAGGTCCCTATTTATAGTCCCGGGCATATGAAGACACTATAGGCCCACAAGCGGCTCCTGACCACAGAGCAGCGCGCATTAACCTGGCCGGTTGACCCGAAAAATGCTATGATTTATCAGGAAAATGATTTGGAGGGGGATACATAACGGTTGAGAGAACTCAAAAAAAAGCTCCTGCTTTCCGCGGGCATGATCATATTCATAGTGACCTTCGGCACCGGAGGATACATGCTGCTGGAGAAATGGAATTTCTTCGACGCCGTATATATGACCATAATTACTCTTACTACCGTGGGATACAAGGAGGTCCACGACCTTTCTCCTGTCGGCAAGATGTTTACCATCGTTCTTATCATAGGGGGGGTCGGCACCGTCTTTTATACACTTAGTACAGGGGCAAAGTTCATGCTGGAGGGTGAACTCCAGGAAATATTCGGGAGGAAAAGATTGGAAAAGAAAATCAAAGACCTCAAGGACCACTACATTATATGCGGCTACGGCAGGATGGGGAGGATAATATGCAGTGAACTGGAGGCGGACGGCGTACCCTTTGCCGTAATCGAGAAAGAACCGGATGCCGCACTGACCGATGAGTCTGTCATTCTCTTCAGGG
>JBJKOV010000325.1:0-1692 GCA_046707105.1 Thermodesulfovibrionales bacterium | reverse complement strand
CCGCTATTTCCCCGATCGGGAATATCACCCCTGTTTCATTGTTTGCGAACATGATGGAAACCAGGGCAGTATCGTCGTCGACGGACTTCATGAGGAGATTCATATCGAGCTGCCCCCTGGAGTTTACCGGGAGGTAGGTGATCCTGTGTCCCTTTCTTCCCAGATGCTGGCAGAAGTTCAGGACGGCCGGGTGTTCGACGCGTGTCGTTATAACATGTCTTTTCCTGGGCAGGGACTCGACGGCGCTCATGATGGCAGTGTTGTCGCTTTCAGTACCGCAGCTCGTGAATATTATCTCTTCAGGCTCGGCGTTGATCAGCGAAGCGACCCTCGCCCGCGCCTCTTCAATCCTCCGGTGGAGCTGCCCTCCGAAGGTATGCATGCTCGAAGGGTTGCCGTAGAGGTCGGTCAGGCAGGGCATCATCTCTTCCAGAATCTCGGGGGCAACCCGTGTGGTCGCGTTATTATCCAGATAGATGGTTTTCACTGGTATGCCTCCACTACGATATCGTCACTCACCAGTTCCCTGAGCTTTTCCTGTATGCCTTTGATTGTGACGTCAGCCATCATGCAGCCGGTGCACATGCCGCGAAGCGCTATGGTGACTTTGCCGCCCTCGATATCTATCAGTTCTGCGTCGCCGTTGTCGGCCTGCAATCCAGGCCTTATCTCGTTTTCGATAATCTCCTGGATAAGGGCGATCTTGTGGAGGTTGGTCAACTTCTTGGGTTTCTCCGGGTTAGCAGAAGGCTTCAATGACCAAAGATCAGTCAGTATAGCCTCGATGTTGGGCACACATTCGCCGCAGCCGCCCCCGGCCTTAGTGAAATTAGTGACCTCATCGACAGTGGTGAGGTGGTTTTCCATCGCCACCTTGCGGATCTTCTCCTCTGTCACGTTGAAGCATTTGCAGACAAGATTTCCCTCCTCGTGTTCGGGAGGGGCCTCTCCTCTCAGATTTGCCACCGCCGCTTCGAGAGCCTCCCTTCCCATCACGGAACAGTGCATCTTTTGCTCCGGAAGGCCGCCGAGAAAATCGGCGATGTCCTGGTTGGATACCTCAAGCGCCTCTTCGACTGTCTTTCCCTTGATAAGTTCGGTGAGGGCCGAGGAGCTTGCTATTGCGCTGGCGCAGCCGAAGGTCTGGAACTTCGCATCGACGATCTTTCCCGTCTCCTTGTCCACTTTCAGATAGAGTTTAAGGGCGTCGCCGCAAACGATGCTTCCCACTTCGCCCACGGCGTCGGCGTCCTTGATTTCGCCCACGTTCTTGGGCTTTAGAAAGAAATCTTTGACTTTTTCGGTATATTCCCACATGCGTTAATTTTTGCACAGTCTCTTGATGAAGTCAAATTGCGAAAGTGCGTGAAAGTCCCGCGTGAAAGTCCCGATTGACATCGGGGTTCAAAGATAGTATAAGGAAGATAAAATATCTTGCATCAAGAGGGGGAAAGCTATGGCCACATATGTGATACTGAGCACGCTGACGGACGAGGGGAGAAAGACGATCAAAGACAATCCTAAACGCATACTGGAAGTAAATAAAGAACTCGAGAAGATGGGAATCAAGGTTAAAGAGCAATACTCCCTCCTCGGTCCGTATGACTTTGCAAGTATCGTGGATGCCAAGGACAACGAAACTATTATGAAGATGTCGGTGGAAATCGGCGCAAGGGGTTCTGTCCAGCTCTT
>JBJKOV010000324.1:0-8553 GCA_046707105.1 Thermodesulfovibrionales bacterium | reverse complement strand
CTTGCCGGTCCCGCTTTCGCCGGTTATGAGCACGGTAGTTTGCACATCGGCCAGGCTTTCTATCAGAGAATAAATCTCCTGCATCTTCCAGTCACTGCCTATGATGTTATGAAATTGCCGGCGCTCTTTCAGGTCCCTCTCCAGGTCCGCCAGACGCGTTTCGTCTCTTACCACTATAACAACCCCCGAAAAAACACCCTGGTGGTCGAGAAGGGGAGAAGTGGAAAGCGTTACGACATGTCCAGGACTCTTCTCATGACCACATTCGAGGCGAAAGACCTCTACAGGCTGTTTCGTTTCGATTGTTTCACTGAGCGCCTCAAGGCAATTTTTTCGGCAGTCCGCAGGAAAAATGCTGAACGGTTGTCCGATCGCCTCGCGGGTCAGACCGCAGATTTTCGCTGCCGCTGTATTAATCTCCACGATCTTCAAGTCACTGTCGACGGTAATGATCGCGTCCTTCACGCTTCTGAAAATCGCCTCGAGGTTCGAACGGTATCTCTCCTTCTCCTCGGTTACGGTCTTGTGTTTCAGTGCCATCGCAGCGACCCGCAACAGTGTGTCCTGGCGCACCGGCTTCGGGATGTAATCGAAAGCCCCGAGCCTCACCGCATCGGACGCACTCTCAACGTTCGGGTCACCGGTAATCATAACTACCGGACAGTCCAGATTTCTTGCCCTCACCTCCCGTATGACATCGATGCCGGACTTACCGCCTGGGAGGATAACGTCGGCGAAAATCAGATCAAAGTCCGCGTCGTTTATGAGGCCGACGGCCTCGTGATATTCTTTTGCGGTATCTACCGTGTATCCTTTGTCCAGAAGAAAGCTCTCGAACGTGTACCTGATACTCTCTTCGTCGTCGATAACCAGGATCCTATGTCTCTTTTCCACCAGTTCCTCTCACCGGAAGATCTATCATGATTCTGCTGTATTCTCCTTCCGTACTTTCAATTGTCAGCCTTCCGCCGTGGTCTTTGATAAGGCCGTGGCTGATACTTAGCCCGAGCCCGGTGCCCTGGCCGCTCGGTTTTGTCGAAAAGAAAGGGTTCATTACCTTGTCCAGTATATTAGCCGGTATGCCCGTTCCATAGTCGCAGAATGTGAACCTCACATATTGTAAATCGTCAACTCTGGTATTTTCGCCCGAAATCTCCAGGAGTTTGCTCTTGTCTGCCCCGGGGTATTTCTGATTCAGAGCGTATCTGGCGTTGCTTATGACATTCAGAAATACCTGCTGGACCTGCTGCGGGTTCGCGATGACATCCGGAAGCTCAGCCGGGAAATCCATCCGCAGCTCTATGCCGTCTTTGCGGAACTGGGCCTCGGAGAGCGTAAGAGCTTCGAACAGTATGACCTGAAGGCTGCTGGGTGCTTTTTCCTCCTTTCGTTCGCGGGCAAAAGAGAGAAGACTTCTGACTATCCCTGCGATCCTGTCTCCCTCCTTCATGATCCTGCCGGCGATTTCAGCCTCCTTGGTACGCTGGGTACTCCTGTTTGCAAGCATCTGGGCGTAATTGATAATGCCGTTTATCGGATTGTTGATCTCGTGGGCGACGCCGGCCGCCAGTTCTCCAATCGATGCAAGATGGCTTGCCCTCATCGCTTCTGCCTCCAGGGTTGCCTTCTCTGTTATGTCGGTCACTATGAGGATCACGTTGTTCACCCCTCCGTCATCACCCTTAATAGGGAACGCCCGCGAGTCGAGCAACCGGTTGCCGACGGCTGTCCTCTTCGAACTCTCGGGACTACCGGTAAGGAAACTCTTCATCGCATGGCAATTGTCGCACGCAACCGCACTGTTGTGCCATATGTTGTAACAATGCAGTCCTGTCAATTCCGATACTTTTTTGCCGAACGCCTTTGCCGCCCCTTCGTTTGCCCACATAACCTCCAGATCGGACGACAACAGCAAGAGCGTGTCCGGAATGGCATCCAGGAGGGTGTGGAATTCCTGGGAAAGGTTTCTGTATCTGGTCTCACCCTCCCTGAGTGTTTCTTCCGCTGTTTTTCTGAAGGCAATTTCCTGCGTGAGCAACTGGACGGCTGTCTTCAGTTCGGACGTCCGCTCCTCCACCATATCCATGAGATGTTCACGGTGTTTCTTCAGTTCCTCTTCGACTTTCTTGCGCTCGGTGATATCCCTGGTGATCCCGATCAGTGCGATTGGAGTGCCGAGGCTGTTTTTGACCGCCGAAGTGGAAAGCCAGATAGGGAATTCCTTTCCGTTTTTGTGTAATACAGTGAGTTCCCCGTTCCATCGGCCGGTCTCTCTTATGCTCGGCAGGATCACGGTACGGTCGAAATCCTTTTCTACGTTCAAATCGCCGACACGAGTCCCTATCAGCTCAGCGGCGGAAAATCCGTAAATCTCCCCCACCGCCCTGTTGGAATAGATGATCCGTCCATTAAGATCAACGATCTGTACGCCGTCCATGGCTTCTTCGATGGCCTCCGAAAAAAGCCTAAGTTTCTCTTCCGCCTGTTTGCGCTCGGTGATATCTCTTGCGATCCCCTGCGCACCGACGACTTCCCCCCTTTCATTCCTCAATATCCTCATGTTATGGAGCATATTCAGAATCTTTCCATTTTTTGTTACCTGTCTGTTTTCGAAGTTGAAGACATCAAAGCCCTGCTCAATCATATCGAGGAATTTTCTGAAGGACTTCTCCCTGTCATCGGGATGGACCAGCATTGTCCACGGTTTGCCGATAACCTCTTCAGGAGTATAGCCGAGCACCTTGTACGCGGCATCGTTCATGAAGGCCTGGTTCCCCTCGCGGTCTGAAATATATATGACATCGGTTGTAAGCTCGACAAGGTTCTTGTACCGATCTTCCGACTCCCTTACAAGCTCTTCTGCGCGTTTGCGCTCAGTGACGTCGCGGACAAGCTCTATCCCCGCGATGACTTTTCCCGACCGGTCTTTTAACGGAGATGCCTTGATCTCGATATAAGCCGTCTCTTCTCCTCTGCGGACGGCCTTCTCGAGGGTATGGACATCGCCGTCATTGAACGAAAGTGCAACGGGACACCCCAGACATAGGAAGCTGCTTTCGGCGTAAGCCTTGTAGCAGTATTGACCGGTACATTCTCCCAATAAATCCTTGTGGACCTGGTTCTGATACAGGACCCTGAATTCCCTGTCCTGCATGCTGATACCGTCACCCAGGGCGGCCATTATCGCATCAGACTTGGCCCGTTCTTCCTCCGCCCGCCTGAGTGCCGTCGCCAGCGCTTCCTCAGCTTTCAGCCGTTCACCCATTTCTCCCTGCAGACGTTCATTGGCATCGAGCAGTTCCGACGTGCGCTCTCGCACTTTTTCTTCAAGCTCATCATGGGCCCTGCGGAGTTCCATTTCGGCTTTTTTCCGGTCGGTCACGTCTGTGAAGATCCCGACAAAATTCCGGATATCACCGGAAAGATCGATAATGGGGTTAATTACAGCGTTCCATATCTTTACCTTTCCCGATTCCCCGTCGGCAGGGCAGAGGCTTGATACTTCAAAAAAATGCCGGTTTCCCCGCCGGGCATCCTCGATGGCAGAATCAAAAGCACGGCTGGTCTCTCCCGTCCAGAACCTGTCGAGACGGCTGCCCGCAACGTCGCTCCGGCTGCATCCGATTGATTCCAGCCCGGCCTTGTTGACTGTAAGACACCTTCCTTCCCTGTCGAAAAGGATGACGCAGTTGGGTGACCCCTCGACCAGACTCCGGTAACGTCGTTCGGAAAGGGCAATCCGTGCCGTCGTCTCCCTGAAGAAATAGAAGGCAGCAAAAAAGATCACGGTCAGGATAAAGAAAGCAAGCGTAGTAAAGATTGCGAAGAGACGGTAAGCCTTGACATGGCCTGTCGTGTTCAGGAGTATGAGCGACCAGCCGTCTCCCATAAAATTACGGGACACAAGCAATCGACGTCCGTTCAATGAAACGTATTTACCGTCAACGGCTTCTCCGGACAATAGGGGAGTGAAGGGTCGGGACTCGAAAAGTCCGGTCTGCGCAAGCCCTCTTCTTTCTTTTTCTTTCGACGGCCAGAGGGTCTTAAGACGCATCTTTTTGTTGCTGGACAGAAAGACGATTCCATCGGGGTCGACCAAAAAGCAGTGAGGGTGCCTCCGAAAGACCTCCTCCAACTCCGTCAGGTTTTCCATCGCCGCCAGAATACCGATAGTTTTTCCTTTTCCGTTCCGGATGGGATAGCGTACAATGAAATTCCACTCCCTCGTTCTGGTGTCAAAAAAGTAGTAACCCTGGTCTGCGGAGAGGATCTTTTTATTAATTCCGCCGTTGCCAGATGATATAATATCCGGCCTCAGCTTGTCCGAAGAAGACATCACCGGTTTTCCACCTGCATCAAAGAGATAACAGGCCGACGAAGCAGAAGACATCACATTACTGCATTGTCCGAGAACCGAAGAGGCCTCTTTGACATCCGCGGGTCTTCCCGTGTCAAGTGCGGTCACCATGGCCGGCGATCCGGCGCCTGTTTTCGCTGCGCGCCTGACATCTCTCAATATGTGGTCAATATTATTAGCCAGAGTACCTATAAAAAGATCCCCCTCCCTCGTCTCCTCCTTTTCTGCATGGTTTCCAGCAAGCTGGGTCAGGCCCCAGCCCAGGAGTATGATGATCAGCAGAACCGGTATGGGCCGGAAAAAGTGTCTGTAACGCGGGATGTTGAAGGGTATCACCTCTCCAGGGGCCGACTGGGAATAGGCCCATAAAGAAGTTGCGGCCAGCATCGCCAGTGCCCCTCTCAGAAGCTGAACAGGAAAGCCGAACGCATGCAGAAATACTTCACCGTTCACATGGGAGGCAGGGAAAGAACCGGCACGGGGACCAAAAGCCGCCGCCAGCGCATAAATCCAGACGGTGGCCCCTAACGTAAACAGCCAGTGTCGCGGGGACCCCTTCATCTCTTTGGACGCAAGGATAAGGGCATAACCTGCCCAGAGCCCGCCAATAAGCCCGACAACGGGCCATGACGTCTCCAGCCCCCCGGGTCCCCCGACGGCTATTATTATCAGAAGAGGGATGAAAACCCATCTTCCAATCCCCTTTCCACGAAGACCGGCCAGGCCGGACCGTCCGAATTCCAGAAGGAATAAGAAAGAGACGAGACCGAACAAGACTGCGACAAACTGCAGGGCAGGACTATCTCCGAAATTGATTTTAACGAAGTCCAGCCATTCGTGCACGGTGTGAGTGATGGCGAATAAGGCGAACCATAACCAGGGAAGGCGTTCATCCTTCCTCCTGGCCATAATGAACCCGCCTCCCGAGACCATAAAGAAGGCGAGACCGTAGAAGAAGTAAATGTAATCCATCTGCCCTTTGAAGAAATCAATCATAAGTAGCTAATACCTTTTTTCTCGACCAAAAAGGTGTCCCCGCAGACGCGTAATAACAGCCTGGATAAGAGGAGAATATATGTTGTCCCCTTGGTGCCACCGGCAGAAGACCGCTCCATAAATAAAGGGAAAAATTGGCAACAATATTATTTATTTAACCAGATTTGACCGATTTTTCTCAATCTTTAAGATTGTGGTTATTAATAATTCAGTTGAAGCCTCTCCGAAATCTTTCTTGGTCTTAATACTCTGGCAGTTAAATAGATGAAACGTGTCGCTGCTTGTCATTTCCCGACCCTCACGGGGAATCCTTCCCCGAAAAGACTCCGGACAAGCCGGAGTGACGAAAAAGACAAGAAAGTGCACACACTGATCTACGATGAGCCATAAAAATAAATGCGCATTCGGCAGGGGTATTGCGCCCTGTAATTGCCGTATATGGCAGGACTGCTTTATAATCATTCCTTATGCGTATGAACATATCGCCCTATCTACAGGTGTTCAGAAACCGCCGCATAGGAGTGATGGTTCTGATGGGTTTTGCTTCCGGACTGCCGCTGGCATTGACCGGGGGGACATTGCAGGCATGGATGGCGGTTGACGGAGTGGACCTGCGGACGATTGGGGTATTTGCCCTCGTGGGAATGCCTTATACGTTAAAGTTCCTCTGGTCTCCCCTGATGGACAGATTTGTCCCCCCGTGGCTCGGCAGACGCAGGGGGTGGATAATATTCACCCAGATGGCACTTATTCTGGGCATTGCTGCTATGGGGTTCAGCTCTCCGAAGAGCTCCCCAGTTGTCCTCGCCGTACTTGCTCTCCTTGTAACTTTCTCTTCGGCCTCACAGGATATCGTTATCGACGCTTACCGGACGGATGTACTCCACGAGGAGGAGCGGGGTGCCGGGGCTGCCGTTTTTGTTACGGGGTATCGCATAGCCATGCTCGTCTCAGGCGCCCTTGCCCTCATCATGTCGGACCGGATAGGCTGGAGGACGACCTATCTCGTGATGGCGGCAGTCATGTCTATAGGGTTGGTCTCGACTCTCTTGGGGCCGGAGCCGGAAAGAAAAGCTATACCGCCGAGGACTATTAAGGAAGCAGTCTTGGGGCCGCTGAAGGATTTTGTTTCGCGGCGGAAGGCCCTCATGCTTCTCCTTCTTATCGTCCTTTACAAGCTGGCCGACGCCTATGCGGGTTCCCTGAGCACGGCGTTCCTTATACGGGGGGTTGGTTTTTCCGCCACCGATGTAGGGACTGTAAACAAAGCTTTTGGCCTTGTTGCGACTATTGTCGGAGCAATGTTGGGAGGGGCCCTCATGGTAAGACTCGGCCTCTTCCGCTCCCTCCTGGCCTTCGGTATCCTGCAGGGGATATCCAATCTGGCGTTTATGGCCCTTGCCTGGAGCGGCAAGAGCTATGGGATGCTCATTTTCGCTGTAGGTTTCGAAAATTTTACGAGCGGCATGGGGACGGCTGCTTTCATAGCGCTGCTGATGGCCCTGTGCAACCACCGATACACTGCGACGCAATATGCCCTTCTGTCATCGTTTGCAGCCCTCGGGAGGATATTCATTGCCCCTACTTCAGGCTTTTTGGTGGAGTCCATCGGCTGGGCCAGCTTCTTTTTCGTCACCACTCTGACAGCTATCCCCGGCCTGGTGATGCTCTGGAGACTGCGCGAAGAGATTGAAGACCTGAAACATGAGGCCGCTTAATGTCTATTGGTTTGTCCTTAGCCCTTCGGTCTTAATACTATCAGGCCCGGCCTGGTGGAGATATACCTTCTGAGGTCTTCATCGATGACCTTCCTTCGTCCTTCCGTTGAGGAGGCATGACGCAGATAAACTGAGCCCGCCGTTTTTATGACGATTCCGGCGTGGGATGCGTCGAGCCCCTTGCGCCGCGAGTATATTCCCACATAGTCTCCTGTTTCAAGCCTGCCTACGGCCGCTTCATCGAGCGCATGCGAAGGAACAAAGCATATTTCCCTCATCCTGGGCTCTATCCCGGGCAGTAATTGCAACCCGTCTTCACTAATGTTCAGTATCTTTACGACTTTTTCTGTTTTGATGCCGCCGACCGATTGCGTGGCATCATCGATACGACCTGCGTTGTATTCCCTCCAGTCGGTGAAAAAATGGTTTCGGGTCGAAAAAGATACTCTTCCTTCTCGGTATCTCACTTCTGCGACGTTATTTTCGAAGCCGGCAAAAGAACTTGAAATTCTCATCGCCTCCACATAGTCGAGAAGGGTGAAGCAGTCAACCTCCTCCAGATTTATTACAAGAACCTCTTCTGTGTCGATGGCTCCCACTAAAGTAGATTCCCGGTAAGCGGTACCGAGAAACTGGCGCGAAATGAACTCAACCTTTTCGCCTATATCCCCGAGCATAGAAGCCTGACGCATGAAGCTGTCCAGTTCTGCTTCGGACCATCTGCTGCTATAAAGAATCATGTTTTCCTTCCATGAACAGTGAATAGATTGAAGGTAACAGAAGGGGACACAAATATCAAGAAACCGGCGCAACAGATATTTCGGTGTCAAGCATGATATAGGTCATATACTTCCGGTTCTTTCTGAAGCTATCATATACATGTGAATGTCGCGAAGAGACATATGAGAACGCTGAGATATGCCATACAGGCTTTCTTTCTCCTCCTGTCGATTTCGATAGGGTACCAGTTCTACCAGTTCATAGCCCAGCTGGGGGCCGGAGGCCGCGCTTTCGTGCAGAGGCCTCCGGCCGTTGATGCGTTTCTGCCCATCGCCGGCCTGATGTCGTTTAAGTATTTCCTTTTCACGGGGAACATTGAGCCTTTCCATCCGGCCGCCCTTGTCATGTTCGTAGCTATAGTCGGTGTTTCTCTTGTGCTGAAGAAGGGTTTTTGCGGCTGGATATGTCCGGTAGGCACCATCTCACAGGCATTGTGGATGACGGGGGAGAAGATCTTCGGCCGGAACCTCAGGATCGAAAGATATACAGATGCATCATTGAGGTCGGTCAAGTACATAGTTATGGCGCTTTTCCTTCTGCTTATCGGCGTTGCCATGGCTCCCAACATGATGGTGCTGTTCTTTGTCACCGACTACTATAAGATAGCGGACGTCAAGACCATGGAATTTTTTACCGTGATGTCCTCGACCGCCTTTTGGGTGCTTCTGAGTATCGGCGGCCTTTCCGTCGTCTACAAGAATT
>JBJKOV010000323.1:0-3509 GCA_046707105.1 Thermodesulfovibrionales bacterium | reverse complement strand
CTATTTCCAGAGAGGCGGTCATGGCGTCGGTGGAACTGGGTGAACGCCGCGGGAGCTTCCCTAATTTCAAGGGGAGCCTGTGGGAGAAGAAGGGACTGAAGGCGATGCGCAACGCTACAGTAACCACAATCGCCCCTACCGGTACGATAGGCATTATCGCCGGCGCCTCGAGCGGCATAGAGCCGCTTTTCGCCATCGCCTTCATAAGAAAAGTGATGGAGGGCTCTGAACTTATGGAGGTGAATGAGCTTTTCCTTGAGATGGCGAAAAGGGAAGGGTTTTACAGCAAGGCCCTGATGGAAGAGATAGCAAGGAGAGGTTCAGTTGCGAAGATCAGGGACGTTCCCGCAGAGGTGAAAAAGCTCTTCATGACCGCCCTTGACATCAGCCCGGCGTGGCATGTAAAAATGCAGGCTGTCTTCCAGAAGCATACCGATAACGCGGTGTCGAAGACGATAAACCTTCCAAACGATGCGACAGTCGCGGACGTGGAGGAGACAAACGGCCTGGCATACAGGCTCGGCTGTAAGGGCATCACGGTTTTCCGCTACGGGAGCAGGAGGGAGCAGGTGCTTTCCGTGGAGGACCGGCCGGAGATGGGCAGGGAGAAAGGGTTTCTGAAAGTGAGCAATGAGTACATAGGTGAATGCAAGCTATGTTCGGTATGACCGGAAAGAGGGCTTTCTGAGTGAATGTCGGCTCTTTCAACTGCGTTTGTTTAAGACGGACAAAAAAAGCCGGCCCTAAGGCCGGCAGTAGTGGTCTTGTCGTAATCAACCGCCTATCGAGATCTTTCTGGTTCTGCCTTGTGCCTCGATGGTCCTCGGAAGCCTTACTTCCAGAACGCCGTCTTCCATACTGGCCTTTATTTTCTCAGTGTCTATGTCGTAAGGAAGCTCGAACCTCCGGAAGAAGGACCCGTGAGAACGTTCATACCTGAAGTAATTTTCCTTTTCTACTTTTTCCTCTCTCTTCTTTTCGCCTGAAATTGTCAATACGTTGCCACTCAGCGAGATATCGACGTCCTCTTTCTTCATGCCCGGCAAATCAGCCTTCATAACGAGAATTTTGCCGTCGTCATAGATGTCTACATGGGGCAGGCTCGTTTCGAATTCCTCAATGCCACCCAACTGCGGCCACATTGAAGACCTCAACATCGAGAAAGGCCTCCTCCAGGCTTGGTCAAACCATCTTTCCATCTCCTCAAAAGGCGCAAGATGTCTCGGTCTCTCGGTTTTTACGAGTTCTTTTGATTCTTTGACCGCCATAATCTCACCTCCTCGAAAGGGTTTCTCTCTGATCCACCCTCTTCTACTTCTAATATATTCTCATATAAGAATATATGCAAATATAATTAACCCGTTTTAGCCACAAGTTGCCGGCTCATGGACGAATTAGGGAAGAATATATGCCATTTTCTTCCATTTTTGTTTATTATCGTCGGGAAGGACACTATCTGAACAGGCCAAAGAGGGATGGGCGAAAAAGGTAACTTTAATGAAGTATTCTCAGATAAAACCTGCGAAATTTTTTTCCCTCAGCAGCTTCTCAATCTCTCTTCTCACTTCTATCCATACGGGGTGGACCGAGCAACCGCCGCTCATACTGCAGACCGACTCGTCGAGTGCACAGGCATTCATGGCCACAGGGCCCTGGATTACCTCAATGACGTCAAGAAGGCTGATTTGCTCCGGCGCCCGTGCGAGTTCGAACCCTCCCTTGACCCCCCTGTAGGACCTGACGATACCTGTTTTGCTCAGTTTCTGAAGTATCTTGGCCAGAAAGCTCTTGGGAATGGACTTCTCCCTCGATATCTCATCGACCATGGTTACAGAGCCGCGCTTCCCCGCAAGGTAGAGCACGCACCTTATGGCGTAATCAGTTTCCCGTGTGATCTGCATGCAGTTGTTTCCTAAGGGACGGACAAAAAACCCGTCCCTTATATTATACCTTTTTAGTATGATTCAATTTCAGGAACGTCGTCGGGTCCTATTTTGTTCCTGAAGATACGGTAGGTCCATACCTGGTAAGCGATCACGATCGGGACAAAAACCAGGGCCACTCCGGTCATTATCTTCAATGTGTATACGCTTGATGAAGAGTTGAAAATGGTGAGACTGGACTGCGGATCCATGCTGGAGGGTATAAGGTTGGGGTAGAGTCCGATTACGCCTGTGAACGTAACCATTAAGATGGTCAGACAGGAAGAGTATAGGGCCTTCGGATAGGCTCCCTTCGCGGCAAATATCCTTATGCCCAGCAGCGAAAGAACCGCAAGGAGCGGAACGGCGAGCAATGCGGGCATGCCGAGATAATTATCGTAGAGGCCGGTTGCAAAATAGGTGAGCCCGAGGAACGCCACCGCGGCCGCCAGCAGGAAAATCCAGAGGCCCTTTGAGAGCCTGGCTGCGCGGTCGCTTACCGGGCCGGAGGTCTTGGCCGATATGTAAAGAGACCCGTGTACGAGGAACAAAAGGACAAAAAATACTCCGGTAAGCAAACCGTATGGGTTCAGCAGGCTGAGCAGCGATCCATGATAACCCGCCCCATCCATGGGAAGTCCTTCAAAGATATTCCCGAACGCGACCCCGAAAAGCAGGGCGGGGAGGAGACTGCCGACGAACAGGGCCGCATCCCATCTCTTTCTCCAGCCTGGGCTGTCGACCTTTCCCCTGAATTCGAGCGCTACGCCGCGCACAATCAACGAAAAAAGAATAAGCAGGAGCGCTGAATAGAGATAGCTGAACATGAGCGCGTAGGTGCCGGGGAAAGCGGCAAATGTTGCGCCGCCGGCAGTGAGCAGCCACACCTCATTCCCGTTCCATACGGGTCCGATTGCGGTCAGTATCTGCCTTTTTTCACTTTCTTCCCTGGCGAGAAATCCGCTCAGAATTCCGGCGCCCAGGTCGAAGCCGTCGAGCATGAAATATACGGCCCACAAGACACTCCATAAGATGAACCAAATGACCTGAAATTCCATGTTATACCTCCTGTTTCCCGGCCGCGCCCGCAGATGGATTCATTCCGTAAGCAATACCGGCGGCATGTCCCGCGTCTAACGACGGCACGGGAGCAGCCTCGGGTCCTTTTTTTGCCGAAGCTGACAGAAGGTAAATGTCCACAACGGCCAGAAAACCGTATAGAAGAGTAAATCCCGCCAGCGACGTCCAGACCTGAAGCGGCGAGACCGATTTGGACACGGCATCAGACGTTTTCAGGACACCATACACGATCCACGGCTGTCTGCCTACTTCCGCAACGATCCAGCCCAGCTGACCGGCAATATAGGGCAGGGGCAGGGCGTATAACATTAATCTCAGAAACCACGGATGTGCTTCGAGTGTGTCTCTTTTAGAAATTACGAAGGCGGTGAGGGTGAGTATCATAAAGAGTATGCCCAGGCCGGCCATGGCCCTGAAGCTCCAGAAGGTGGCTGAGACGGGCGGCCTGCTGTCCTTCGGAAATTCCTTCAGCCCCGTGATCTCGGCATTGCCCGATCCGAAGGCCAG
>JBJKOV010000322.1:0-6317 GCA_046707105.1 Thermodesulfovibrionales bacterium | reverse complement strand
AGCCGGCAGCTACAAGGCATCTACCGTCGATTTTTCACTGAAAGGACTGTGTATCTTTATCGAAGGAACTCCGCCTTTAACCTTATATTCAACCCTTGACCTGAGAATCAAGGAACTGGAAATGGATGTAAAGGGCACAGTTGTCTGGTTAAAGGAAACGGGGTCTAATCTTCTTGTCGGCATAGAGAAGATGTCAATATCGGGGCTCTTGAGACATTATCCTTTGTGTGACATTCTCATGGACCTCCAAAGAAGCGATTCTACCGGCATTCTGGAGATTCACAGGAACCTTATATACAAGGAGATATATTACGAAAAAGGCGTTATGTTGTCCGCTTCGTCCAACTTTAAAGAAGACCGGATCGAAGAGATCATTCTTAAAACAGGCAAGATTACCCTTGACCAATACTATCATGCGGCCGGCATAGTGGCAAAAGATAAGAAATCTCAGGGCAAGGTCTTCGTTGATCTTGGCTATCTTCGCCCTCAGGAATTTATTCAGGCAATAAAAAGTCAGGCTGAGGAGATTGTCCTCGGCCTTTTTGCCTGGGAAGACGGCGTGGTAATGTTCAGAGAAACTCCGATGCAGGCAAATATACTCAGGCTGAAACTCAGCGCTTCCAACCTCATTTTTCGGGGGATTAAAAGGATAACTGATCCCGAATATTTTGGACGTATCTCACCGCCACTGGATACGGTGCTTTACTATTCAAAGGAACCGCTCAATTTATTCCAGGATATAGTTCTCTCTGAAAACGATAAATATGTGCTTTCTTTGCTTGACGGTCACCTTGCCATGGAAGAGGTGCTATCCATCTCGTCACTCGGCAGTTTTCGGACCTTGAATATCCTCTGTGCTTTATTTGTCACAAGAATGATAGACACTAAAGAGAAGGGCGTGCTTGATGATCGAAACCTTGCGGACATTATAAGAGAACCACAATCATATACCGATGAAGCTTTTATCGGCAAAGTGGATGATATGTACGCGTTCGTGAACTGCGAGTCAACAGACTACTATAATATCCTTGGAATTGACAGGGATGCCACGCAGGCTGCAATAAAGAAAGCATACTATAGAAATGCCAAAGAATTTCATCCGGACAAGCACATACACATAACTTCCGAATCAATGAAAGAAAAAGTGAGTTTCATATTCTCATGTAATACAACCGCGTATAAAATACTGTCTGACCCAAGGGAGAAGGAAAAGTACGATAAGGGCTTGAAATTACCTAAACCCGAAACGAAGAAGAGCAATTCGGATATCGCAAAGCAGAGTTTCATGGAAGGCAGGAAAGCTTTTAATAAAGGGCTGTTTCCCAAGGCGGTTGATTTATTCAGCCAGGCCGTATACTTTGACAGTACGGTAGCGGATTACCATTTCTACCTTGGCTTGACACTTGAGAATCAGAACAGATTGAGTGACGCGGAAAAAGAAATAAACAAGGCAATAAACATGAAACCTGGCGAGGCAGGCTATCTGGCTGAAGTTGGCCATATTTATCTTGCCTTGGGTTTTGTATTGAGGGCAAAATCCGCATTCGAGAAGGCTTTAAAACTGGACTTTTCGATCTCAAGGGCAGTCAAGGGTTTAGAGAAGGTAAGACAGCTGCAGGAAAACCAGTAAACTAAAAACTGCAGTTGAAAGAGTTGACGTGCGCGATTCTGCCCGCTTTCGTCGCCGTTCTTAGCGAAATGGAGCGTTAAATCCCGAAGGCTTTCGGGATCTGAGCCCGGAGAGGGCAAACCATGAAGCGGTCTAAGGGTCAGGCCGCCGCTTCGCCGCTTACCCCGGTCCTTATACTTATAATGTCGTCCATGGAGTGAACGTATATCTCGCCGTCTCCAATCTCTCCGGTGAACGCCGCCTCCCTGATGGCCTTGACGATGCTCTCAACATCCGTGTCTTTTACGACGACCTCCA
This sequence comes from Thermodesulfovibrionales bacterium, assembly GCA_046707105.1. Taxonomy (GTDB): domain Bacteria; phylum Nitrospirota; class Thermodesulfovibrionia; order Thermodesulfovibrionales; family UBA6898; genus JARRRD01. Next base: position 4,390 of record JBJKOV010000322.1, on the reverse strand, counting down.
CTCTCGCCTTGGTCACCAGATCCGCCTTGTAAGTTCTTCCCCGCAATTGATACTTTTCAATTTCCTGCTTCCCATGGCTCTCGATGAGGGAAAACTTGAGGCCGGGGTGACCGGCACTTTCCAGAGCTGTGCAGACCTTGCCGACCTTTGTGGGACGTACAATGGCTTCTATTCTTTTCATGAACGCCTCCTTTTTCGATGTCCGGCTTACTTGTCCGGTATTCCGCGACGGGATCGAATATCTCATCGCCCTCCGGTTGCTCGCCTTTATCAGTATGAATGCGAAAAGCATGCCAGGATTCATTTCGTTGTTTTTTAAGGGGAAACTGAAAAACGGCCCGGCCAACTTTGTCACGTCAGACAATTATGTTCCGTCGCAATGAACCCGGGGCATTGTATTATTGATTTCTTCGCGCCCCGCGTTGCTGAGCGCCTTGCGCCGTGGCCGCAGGCGCGGCGGTTGCAGGTGCCGGTTGAGCAGACACTGTCTGCTCAACCGTCGAAGGAGGGTCAGCCATCTGCACCTGCGCCTCTGCGAACACCACTCCCTCAAATAAAAACAGCCAATTGAAACCGCCATTGCCGGAAGCCCAATATCGTGTTGTCCCCTCAAAGAATGTCATGCTTTCCGCAGTCATAAGTGGCGGGCGCAAAAGATACTGGCGCTGTTCGTGATCGTCTTCCATCTATCGCACCTCTTTCACCCTTATGCCGTATTTTTTTACCTTGTATCCGATCATCCTCCCGGTTATCCCGAGCTTTCTGGCCGCCCTCGCCATGACCCAGTCGCACTCCCTTAGGGCATGGATTATCTCTTCTTTTTCCATTTCCCTGATCTTGTCCTTCAGCGAGTCCGGATCCGTCATGCCCCTCATATATCGAAAAACATGCCAACTTGTAACCCCGCGATTTGGCAAGGAAATCGGCTCGGGGCCAGGCTACATTAATGTACAATGAGACAAAAATGAGGCACTACCCAAAAGTCTTTCGCGCTGCAGCGGAAGGTCGGGACCCCGGTCCCCTGGCGGCGACCCGGCTTATACATCAATCTTCCCGACAGCCCCCGCGGGAAAAACGTTTGAGTATCTTGACCATAAGAAACTTCCTTACCCATTTCACAAATTTTCCTGAATGCCGGAAGGGCATAGTGTTTGAGCGGCTTTACTTGCCCGATACTCATACAGTGTGTCTCTGATAATAAAGAGGGCAAGTTCCTCGGAGCGAAGCGAGAATGAGGGAAAACACTATGTCCTTTCGTGTCCACCACATTTCATGAATAATCCGGGTTAAGATGCCGGCCTACGGTCTGATCAGTTATAATCGGCAGGGCTACCGCCGTCAGCGGAACGCGTAATACCTCAGCCAGACGTAAAGGGTCGAGATTGCCACGGTCATAATCATCACCGGCATCCCGTAAAGCATGAATCTTTTGAAGGAGATCTTTTTCCCCATCTTTTCAGACATCCCCACGACGATGACGTTCGCCGATGCGCCTATCGCGGTGCCGTTTCCGCCCAGGCAGGCGCCGAGGGCCAGCGACCACCACACGGGCATGAGATCGGCATGACGCAGGACGTGCATGAGCGGCTCATGGGGCCACAGCTGCCTCGCCAGGTCGATAATCAGGGGGTTCATCGTGGCCACATAGGGAATATTGTCTATGAACGCGGAAGCAAAGGCGGAGAACCACATGACCAGCATCGATGTGGAAAAGAGATTGCCCCGGGTCACGTCGAGAACCCGGACGGACATCCACCGGACAAGTCCGACTTTTACAACGGCGCCGACGATAATGAAGAGCCCTATGAAGAAAAATATGGTGGGCCACTCGACCTCCGCAAAGACCTCGTGCAGGCCGTGATGCCCGGACAAAAGTAGAAGCAGCGCGGCTCCTCCCAAAGCCACTGTGGCGGGTTGGAGATGCAGGGTGCCGTGGAGCACGAACCCCGCAAGGACCAGGACAAGGACCGCGAGTGATTTCCTGAGCATAGTCCTGTCCTTGATCGCGTCCTTCTCGTTCATCGCCATGATTCTCTCCTTCAACTCTTTCCGTGTCTTCATTTTCCGGCCCCATATCAACTTCATCGCGGCGATGTAGGCGATGAGTATCACAATGATGGCCGGCGTCAGGTTATAGATAAAGTCCATAAAGTTAAGGTGTGCCTTCGACGCGATCATAATGTTCGGCGGGTCCCCTATCAGAGTAGCCGTGCCCCCTATATTCGACGCCAGTGCGCAGGAGACGAGGTATGGAATGGGATCCACGTCGAGTGCGTCCGCGATGAGAAGGGTCACGGGGGATATAAGGAGCACCGTCGTTACATTGTCCAGAAGCGCGCTCAGAAAAGCGGTGACCACTGCGAAGACCGCCATGATCCGGAACGGTTCACCCCTCGCCAGCTTCGCGCTTTTGATCGCGATATATTCGAAGACGCCTGTAGGCCTCATTATGTTTATGATGATCATCATCGATATGAGAAGGAAGATGACGTTCCAGTCAATCCCGAATTCCTCCATATGGAAGGCCTCGTGCTGCGTGAGGATCGCGAAGACGAGGACGAGGGATGCGCCTGCAAGGGCCACGACAGTCTTGTGGATCTTGTCGGAAATGATAGCCGCATAGGCTATAAGGAATATCGCCGTTGCCGACCAGAAAGCTGCATCCATGACAACAGGTTTCGGAAGGTCCGTGATGGGGCTCATTTCCCGCTCCTGCTCCCCGGTGACGGCAACCGGACTATTTTTTCGTAAGAAACGGCGGAAGACGCTCTTATTAAACCGGCAATCAAATGGTTTAACTTTGTCATTCCGGCTTGTCCGGAATCTATCCGAAAACAAAGAAGGATCCCCGGCAAGCGAGGATGACGGATTGGGATATTCTGTTGCCAGGTTAATGATAAGGGCATGGGCTTATTGTAAGGAAATTTTTTAGCGGTGTCTTCATTCTTGGAATTGAAGTGGATTGCCGGCCGCCCTCCGGATATTCCCGGAGGAGGGCCGGCAATGTATGAGTACGCCTAAATGGCAGATTCCCCGGTTTCGCCCGTCCTGATCCTGATGATCTGTTCAAGTGAAGACACGAAGATCTTGCCGTCGCCGATCTTGCCCGTCTTTGCCTTGGCTTCGATGACCGAGATCACCTTGCCGGCAGACTCGTTCGAGACGACAACCTCGATCTTGACCTTCGGGATAAAGGCGATATCGTACTCGGCGCCGCGGTAGAGCTCGACATGGCCCTTCTGCCTGCCGAACCCTTTTACTTCCGTAACGGTCATGCCCTGGACGCCGATTTCATTGAGGGCGTCCTTCACCTCGTCGAGTTTGAAGGGCTTTATGATAGCTTCTATCTTTTTCATTATAAACTCCTTTTTTATCTGTGCGTTTGATGTATGCTGAAGTCCGGATAGGCCGTTACGGCAACTTCACTCTGGTCGAGGCCTTCAATCTCGAGCTCCTCAGAGACCCTCAGCGGAATAATCTTGTCGAGGACCTTGAAGAAGACATACATCACGACAAAGACAAATACGAAATTGACAATCACCCCGGTTAACTGCGCCCCGAACTGCGAAGCATCGCCGTAGAACAGTCCCTTCACGGTGCCGGCAACGCCGTTCATGCCGTCGCCGTATGTGCCGTCTGCAAAGAGGCCGAGTGACAGAAGCCCCCAGGCTCCGTTGACTCCATGAACGGAAACCGCACCCACGGGATCATCAATCTTGAGGGTCCGCTCAACGAAAAATACGCTGATACAGAGCAGCACTCCGGCTATCGCTCCTATGATAACCGCCGATACGGAATTCACGTATGCACAGGGAGCGGTGATGGCGACGAGGCCGGCCAGCAGCCCGTTGGCTGCCATCGATACATCCGGTTTGCCGTAGAACATCCACATATAGAACATCGCAAAGAGTGCGCCCGATGCGGATGCCAGCATCGTATTCGTGGCTATTACGCCGATCCTCAGGTCGCCGCCCGCAAGGGTCGATCCTGCGTTGAACCCGAACCATCCGAAGGCCAGGATGAAACAGCCTGCGATGGCCATGGGAATGTGGTGACCCGGTATGGCATTGGGTGTTCCGTCGGCCTTGAACTTTCCGAGCCTTGGGCCAAGGACAATCGCACCGGCAAGGGCCGCAACGCCGCCGGTCATATGCACTACAGACGATCCAGCGAAGTCCAGGGTGCCGTGTCCGAGATGGAAATTATTGCCGAGCTGAGACAGCCAACCTCCGCCCCATATCCAGTTTGCATAAACCGGATAGGTAAACATCGCGATGAAGAACCCGTAGACTACAAACGACTTGAACGTCCACCGCTCCGCCATCGAACCTGTGGGGATGGTCGCCGTTGTATCCATGAACACCATCTGGAAAAGGAAGAGTGCGAAGAT
>JBJKOV010000321.1:0-12508 GCA_046707105.1 Thermodesulfovibrionales bacterium | reverse complement strand
CCGTAAAGGACATGCTTCATATCGCCTTTGATAGCAGCGGTCTGGATGTAAGATCCGAGACCGGGTAGTCTGAAGTCCCTGTCCTTGAGTACGAACATCTCGCAGGCCATCAGGAAGAACCAACCCCCGGCCACCGACATCATACTGTTCCACACCAGGCCGATGGCGCTGAAAGGCAGGTCGAGGGTCAGGAACTTCGTGAAGCGGCTGTGTTTGTAGATCTTTGTGACTTCCGACAATTCCTTCGGTATGGTTGTAATGGAATTATAATAGCTGAAGGCCATATTCCAGACCTGTCCCGTAAATATCAGGAGAATGGAAGCAAGTTCGAGCCCCAGCCTTTTGTGGGGGAATATGGCGATCATCGCCAGAACCACCGTCGGGAGGAAGGACAAGACAGGGATTGACTGGAGGACATCGAGGAGAGGGATCATGATCTTTTCATGCAGCCTGCTCCTGCTTGCGGTATAGCCGTACCAGATCGAGAATAAAAAAGAAAGTATATAGGCGCAGAATATCCTGGTGAGTGAATTTGCCGAATAGAGCGGGATATTCGACGGGTCGAGGCTGATCTCGACCGCAGGCTGCAGCGTATAATGCCAGCCCGAGCCGACGTAGATCAGCAGTGAAAGAACGGCGATCACGAAAATCAGGACAAGCAGGTCGACCAGCCTGAACCTGACTGATATGAAAGGAATGGAAACAGGTATCTTCAGCATATATTAATGAGCAAAAATATTAATTATTTTCAGTCTTTTCATTATATACTGAATAGGAAGAGCAGGTTAACCGTAATTTGTGTTCCGGAAGGCCGTGCTCGCTTTTTTTGCGCTGTTTTCGCGTCTGCAATTTAAGAAGAAGAACGCAAATGCATTACAATAACGTCATCAGCGAGGGAGGTTTCGGCGTGAACAGGGCTATTGAGAGAATACATTCGGATGACAGGAATCTCTGCCGGCTTTGCCTGAGCGAACTGGGGGAGATATATTCGGACCTGGCGCTTACAGCTGAAGAACTGGACCTTCTTGACATGCCGAGGCGCTCGTTTACGGTGCATTTCCCGGCCCGGATGGACTCCGGCAGCATAAGGATGTTCGTTGGGCACAGGATACAGTACAACGATGCAAGAGGGCCGGGAAAGGGAGGTATCAGGTTCCACCCGGAGCTGACGATAGATCATGTAAGGGATCTTTCCTTCCTGATGGTGCTTAAATGTGCAGTGGTAAACATACCGTTCGGTGGCTCCAAGGGAGGGGTCGTCGTAAACCCCAAGGAACTCAGCATGAACGAACTCGAACAGGTTACCAGGGGATATATCAGGGCCATCGCCGACTATATAGGCCCCTACAAGGACATCCCGGCCCCCGATGTATATACGGACGAGCAGATAATGGTCTGGATACTCGATGAGTATGAACGCATAAAGGGGATGCACGTCCCCGCGGTTGTTACCGGCAAGCCGATCGAAATGGCCGGAAGCAAGGTAAGAAGCTATTCGACTTCCCTGGGAGGGATATACGTCCTGGAAGAGGCGATGAAGAGGGTGGGCATGGACAAATCCGAGGTGACCGTGGCCGTGCAGGGATACGGCAACGTCGGAGAAAACGCCGCGAGGATACTCTATGAGAAGGGCTATAAGGTGATCGCTGTGAGCGACTCGAAAGGGGGTGTCCTTAACCGCGGGGGGCTTGATATACACCGCCTTAGCGAACATAAGAAAAAGACGGACGCGGTTGCGGGTTTCAGGGGGAGCAGCGATATCTCGAATGCCGAACTGCTTGAATGTGACTGCGATATCCTCATACCGGCTGCACTTTCGGAGCAACTGCATAAGGGGAATGCCGGAGGCGTCAGGGCAAGGATCATTCTCGAACTTGCCAATGCGCCGACAACGACGGACGCCGACGAGATTTTTTTTGACAGGCAGGTGATGCTGATCCCGGACATACTCGCCAACGCCGGCGGGGTCGTGGTGAGCTATTTCGAATGGAGCCAGAACCTGAACAATGATTACTGGGAAGAAGAAAAGGTCCTTCGGAAACTGAACCATATAATGATAACTGCCTTCAATGACGTCCATTCCCTGTGTCACAGCGAGAGATGCAGAATGAGGAGGGCCGCATACCGGCTCGGAGTCAAGAGGGTCCTGCACGCCGAGAGACTGAGGGGCAACCTGTGATGGCCGAACGCCGCTACAAATATCAGCGTGAAGACTTCGGAGAGCTGCCGGTGACGCTCCATCATCTCACGATCCATCTGAGTTTTGAGGAAGGGCACGTGGATGCATCCAACTGCCTCGAAATGACCGCCCGGACCCGCCTCCGCGAGATCGCGCTGGACGCCAACGGCCTGGAGGTCATGAAAGTCGTGTGGTGTGAGAACCCCGGCGACGAAGGCGAACCCCTGATTTACGAATACCGGAGGGAGGACAACAAACTCATCGCTGCTCTGCCGAAAACCGTGGAAGCCGGGGAGAGGTTCTGCGTGAGGACCCTGACCCGCTGCTTTCCGTCGGACCATATCCTCGAGGGAATATACAGGGACACTACGCCCCCGGGGGCCCCCCAGCAGTATGTGTCTCAATGCCAGCAGTGGGGATTTCAGAGGATCATGCCGATCTTCGATGACTGCAGGGCAAAATGCACGATGACGACGACGATCGAGGCCGACGCGGCGTATACGCACCTTATAAGCAACGGCAACATAAGCAGGGACCGGAACCCTGAGGGCAGACCGGTGCCGAAAGAGGGCGTGACCGGCAGGCAGGTCATAACCTTCGAAAACCCGGTGCCTATGGCGCCGTATCTCTTTCTGGTCTGTGCAGGCACATGGGATGTGCTCTCCGACAAGATCACTTATGAGTCGGGCCGGACCGTAAAGCTGGAATACCTCGTCCCTCCCGGCGACACCGAGCACGTCCGCATCCCGATGGAGATACTGAAGGAATCGGTCCTCTGGGTAGCGAAGACGCAGGACTACGAGTATACCGGCGATACCTACCGGACCATCTGTATGAACAAGTCGAATTTCGGCGGGATGGAGAATGTCGGCAATACCACAATTGTGACCGATGCGGCCCTTGTCACGGAGCATACGCTCGACTTCGGGCTCCTGTATGCACATGCCGTGATCGTCCACGAATTCGAACACAACCAGTGCGGCAGCGAAACGACGATGGATACCCCCTTTGACGTGTGGCTTAACGAGGCGTACACAGTGGATGTGGAAAGGCAATTCATGGCCGACGTCTTCGATCCCTCCTTCATCAGGCTTAACCAGCTGGACGGTATACGCAACCCCCTGCTCGGGCCGCTTGCGATAGAAGATGCGGGCCATGCCGGGCGTATCGTCCGGGATGGCTTCAACGATCCCGATGAGCTGATCGACGGAGTTACTTATGTGAAGGCGGCGGAGGTCATCAGGATGCTCCGGCTCGTCCTGGGACAGGAGAAGTTCCGTGCCGGGAAGAAGCTGTATTTTACCCGTTACCGGAACGGGAATGCGGATACCGACCAGTTCTTTGCATGCTTCGAGGAGGTTTCCGGGACATCCCTTGAGGCGTTCAAGAGGGGCTGGCTATACAGGATCGGATATCCGAAGGTGACTGCGCGGAGCGAATATGACAGTTCGTCAAAACGGTATCGAATAAGGTTCCGGCAGGAGGCCGGGCCGGGGCAGGCGACTTTCCACATACCTCTGGAACTTGCGCTGGTGGACGCCTCGGGGCGGGACATGGCGGGGACCGGTCAGGTTTTCCAGTTCACGGAAGCAGAAGCTGAACTCGTCTTTGAAAATATCGATGCCCCTCCCGTCTTCGCCTCTGTGAACCGCGACTGCTCTTTTTACGGGACTTTCCGCCATGAAAACGCCGGGCCGGACGTCCTGGCGCTGCAGGCCAGGCTCGATCCTAACGCCTGCAACCGGGTGGATGCCGTACGTCAGATAACAGATTACGAGCGCATCAGGCTCCTGAGAGATCCGGAGGGGGAGGTGGGTGGACACTGGCTTGACCTCTACGGGGAAATTCTGTCTGACAGGGCTGTGCCCGAGCCTCTCAGGGCCTATCTTCTCCGCATCGAGGAGCAGCCCATGGACCGGGAATATGTGACATGGTATCAGGAACTCGTCCCGGCCAGGGAAAAGTTGATTCTCGCCGTGAACCGCCGGTTCCGGGACCGTCTTGTCGAACAATTTCTGCAACTCGACTCGTACAGAAAAGGATCGTCGCCGGGCGAGGGAATCGGGGAACGCATGCTGAAGAACGTACTGCTGGAACTTATAGCGATCGATGATTCGGAAGAGAGCCACCGGCTGGTGCTGGATCACTATCATGCCGCCACAACGTCGACTGACAGGGTTGCCGCTCTTTCATTACTGAACAGAAGCTCCGCCCCCGGCAGGCGTGATGTCCTGGAAGGGGCATATGATGCCTGGCATGAGCATCTGAGCGGCTACGCCAATTACCTGCGTGTTGTGGCAAGCGGGACGCGGGAGGACGTCTTCGACATGATAGAAGCCGAAAAGGGGCGGCCGGGCTTCGACATCACCCAGCCGACGTGGTCGAGGGCGCTCTTCCTTCCCATGGCGACAAACAACAAGATGGTCTGGACCGACCGCGGGATCGAGTGGGTCGCCGGTACGGTCATAGAGCTTGCCCCCTTCAATGCGACCACGGCAGGCCGGCTCCTCAATACATTCCAGCATGTCCGGAAAATGAAGCCTTTGCTGCGGGTAAAAGTGACAGCCGCCCTGGAGCGCATCCTCCGTGGTGTATCCGAAAAGGAGAGTCCGGCAGTATATGGTCAGGCCAAGGCGTATCTGTCGCTGAAATAGAGCCGTCTCCACTTCCGAAAAACCTCTTGACGGGCGCCCCATTAGGTGATAAGTATTAATCAAGGCCTGTTTGTCAGTTCTTGCTATCGGCAGCCACTCGATTCGCCGGGAAAGCCAAGCCGGAATGTATTAAGGACCGGATTCCCCCGGCGGGCAATGAACTAAATCTCGGAAAAAGGAGGAGACATCATGGAGGTCAAAGACTATTGCGGCAACGTTGTAACGGAACTGACCGGATGGAAGGCGAAGATGTACGATGTGGTCAGGCAGCTGGACAAGAAGTCCACGGGAGAAAAAGAGAAGTTTGCGCCACAGATCAATGAGATTCACATGATTATCGAGGAGTTGAGCGAAAGGATAGAAAGGCTTCAGAGAGAGTGTCCTACCGAGTGGAAGCCGGATGAGAAGGAAATAAGTGCAAGAGTGGCCAGGCTTAAGGACAAGATGAAGGACGTATGGGACCCGCTCCACATCGGCATGTAACACGAGGCAAACGGGGGTAATTCCAGGGTGGAAATACCCCCGTTTGCGCACCGGGACAGGATTTTAGTCTCAGGCCTGTTTTCTGAATTCTTCCAGGAGCTTATTGAAGTCTTCTTCTCCCATCTCTTTCGTCAGTTCCGTGATGAATCCGTTGACTACGTTTACATCGGGCGAGCCGAGTTTCTCGAAGATATCGAGGGCGATGAGGTAGTCGATGAAGGCGTCGACATAATTCTTTTTCATCTGCATTGTCTTTCCGATCATACCTATACTGCTAGCCAGACCGGCGATGTCCCCGACCTTCTTGGCGATCTCCATGGCCTTCTGAAAATGCTCCAGCGCCAGGTCGTTGTCTCCCCTGTTCTGGTGGACGGTCCCTATCTGGTGGCAGCTCTTTGAGACACCGGCGATGTCGCCTATTTTTTCAGCAATGCCCATTGCCTTCTGGTAATATTCGAGCGCCAGGTCGTTGTCTCCCCTGTTCTGGTGGACGATCCCTATCTGGTGGCAGCTCTTTGAGACACCTGCGATGTCGCCTATCTTTTCAGCAATGCCCATTGCCTTCTGGTAATATTCCAGCGCCAGGTCGTTGTCTCCCCTGTTCTGGTGGGCAATCCCTATCTGGTGGTAGCTCATCGATATCTCCGCGATGTCTCCTATCTTTTCAGCGATCCCGAGGGCCTTGCGGGAAAAATCCAGCGCTTTGTCCTGATCACCCCTGTTTCTGTGAATGATCCCTATCTGGTTATAGCTCTTGGCGACCCCGGCAAGGTCGCCGATAGTCTCGGCGATCTCAAGGGCCTTGTGAGAGAATTCGAGCGCCTCGCCATAATCACCCTTCAGCTGGTGGAGGAGCCCTATCTGGCCGTAGATTCTCAGAATTCCGTAGAAGTCCTCGGTGCGTTCCTTGATGTCGAGGGCCTTGTGAGAGAGCTCAAGCGCCTTGTCGTAATCACCCCTTTTTTGGTGAACGATCCCGATATTCTGGCAGCTCACGGAGATCATTGCGATGTCCCCGATCTTTTCGGCTATCTCGCAGCACTGCTGGAAGAAATCGAGGGCCCAGTCATAGTCGCCCCTGTTCTGATGTACAATGCCGATCTGGTTATAGCTCCGCGAGACGCCGGCCAGGTCACCTATTTTTTTGCTGATTTCGAGTGCCTTCTGGTGAAAATCGAAGGCAGTGTCATAGTCACCCCTCTTTTGGTGGACGATCCCGATCTGGTGATAGTTTCTTGAAACCTCCGCCACATCTCCTATATCTTCCGCGATATCCAGCGCCTTGTGAAAGAATTCGAAGGCGCCGTCGTAATCGCCCCTTTTCTGGTGGACGACCCCGATCTGATGGTAACTCCTGGAAATCTCGGCGACGTCGCCGATAGTTTCAGCGATGCCGAGTGCCTTGTGGGAGAACTCAAGCGCCCTGTCATAGTCGCCCCTGTCCTGGTGTACAATGCCGAGCTGATTATAACTCTTCGAGATCCCGGCTGTGTCGCCGATGCTTTCAGCGGTCTCGAGTGCCTTGTGGGAAAATTCGAGGGCTTTGTCGTAGTCGCCTTTCAGTTTGTGGATCAGTCCGATCTGGCCGTAGACCCTCAGAATTCCGTAAAAGTCCTCGGTCCGCTCCTTTAGGGCAAGCGCCATGTGAGAAAGCTTCAGCGCACCGTCGTAGTCTCCTCTTTTCTGATGGATGATACCTATATTCTGATAGCTGACAGATATGAGGGCCTTATCGTCGATTTCTTCAGCGATCTTGAGGGACCGCTGATGGAAATCCAGGGCGGTGTCATAATCTCCCCTCTTCTGGTATATGATGCCGATCTGGTTGTAACTTCTGGCGACTCCGGGCCGGTCGCCCGCCTTCTCGTTAATCTCAAGGGCCTGCCGGTGATAATCGAAGGCCCTTTCGAAATCGCTCCTCTTTTGGTAAACGACCCCGATCTGATAACAGTGGCTTGCGACCCCGGCGGTATCGCCGGCCTTTTCCGCTATGAGAAGCGCCTTCCGGAGGAATTCGATGGCCCGTTCATAGTCCCCCTTTTTCTGGTGGACGATGCCGATCTGGTGGCAGCTCCCGGCGGTTCGGGCCGCGTCGCCGGCTTTTTCCGCCAGCCGAAGGGCTTTCTCAAGAGACTCTATTTCGCCGTCATGTGTCATAGGGGCAATGGGGCCATCTTCAGAAGTGGTCATAGTCCCGCCTCAGGCGGAATCTCATCTATATTACACTATACACGCAGAGGGTGTATACGCCCTTTAAGACCGCCAATAGTGTATAGTAAATAGTATATAGTGAATAGTGAATAGTGTTTGTTCCCGGCTTTTTGCTTCTCACCTCTCACCTCTTGCCTATGGCTTCCATTTATGGCTTCGGGGAACGGCGCATTTTTTCTGCGGCAACCATGATGAGCGATAGGGCGGCGGGGGTCATACCCTGTATCCTGCCTGCCTGCCCGAGGTTGACGGGCCTCACCTCTTCGAGCTTTGAGAGGATCTCCTTTGAAATGCCGGGTAGGGACTTATAATTGATCGTTTCCGGGATCTTTTTCTCTTCAAGTCTGACTAATTTGCCGGCGCTTTCCACCTGCCTTGCGATATAGCCCTCATATTTTACGGTGACTTCGACCTGTCTTTCGACCTCCTCTCCCAGTTCGACATCGGGAGGCGAGTATTCCTTTATCGTTTCGTAAGTGACTTCCGGTCTTTTCAGAAGCCTTTCAAGGGTTGCATCCTCGCTGATTTCGGACGTGCCGAGGGTCTTCAGCGCAGCATTCACCACAGCGGGCTTGACCCTGGTCTTCCGCAGCCGCTCCAGTTCCTCGCCGATCCTGGCCTTTCTGGCCCTGAAGTTTTCGTAAGTGTCCGCGTCGAGAAGCCCGATCTCATGCCCCTTTTCCATCAGCCGCATGTCGGCGTTGTCGTGCCTCAGGAGAAGTCGGTACTCAGCTCTGGAAGTGAACATCCGGTAGGGTTCGCTCGTGCCCTTGGTCACAAGGTCGTCTATCAATACGCCTATATAGGCTTCGTGCCTCCCGAGAACAAGGGGCTCCCGGCCCTGTACCTTCCTGGCCGAATTGATGCCTGCCATCAGCCCCTGCGCGGCCGCCTCCTCGTAACCCGAAGTCCCGTTGATCTGCCCGGCAAGGAAAAGGCCGTGAATGTCCTTTGTCTCGAGGGAGCCGCCCAGCTGGGTCGGGAAGACAAAGTCGTACTCGATTGCGTAGGCGGGCCTCATTATTTCGGCTTCTTCGAGCCCGGGTATTGTTCTCACAAACCGCAGCTGGATATCGAGGGGCAGGCTGGTCGATATGCCGTTGGCGTAATATTCATTCGTGTCGAGCCCATCGGGTTCCAGGAAGACCTGGTGCCTGTCCCTTTCGAAGAAGCGGACTACCTTGTCTTCTATGGAGGGACAGTATCTGGGGCCTATACCGGTTATCTTCCCGCTGTACATCGCGGAAAGGCCTATGTTCTCTTTGATGATCCGGTGGGTCTCCTGGTTCGTATAGGTTATATAGCAGGGGAGCTGGGGGTTGTCGATCCTGAGCGTACTGTGAGAAAAGGGAACAGGTGGATCGTCTCCCCACTGGGCCTCGGTCCGCAGGAAATCTATGGTCTTCGCATCAAGGCGCGGCGGGGTGCCGGTCTTCAGGCGTCCGAGTTTCAGTCCCAGCCCGGCGAGACAATCCGCCAGGCCTATTGAAGGGAATTCACCCGCCCTGCCGGAAGCAAAACTCTCATGGCCGACATGCATCAACCCCTTCAGAAACGTGCCTGTGGTGACGATTATGCAGGACGCGCCGTAGAAGATGCCGAGGGATGTGAGAACCCCCGTTACCCTGCCGTCCTCGACAATGATCTTTTCCGCGGTGGCCTGCTTTATATCGAGGTTTAAAGCGGCCTCAAGCACCTGCCTCATCTTCAGCCTGTAGAGCAGCCTGTCGGCCTGTGCCCTTAGTGACCAGACGGCCGGCCCCTTCGACTTGTTGAGCATCCGAAACTGTATTCCGGCCCTGTCGGTGACCCTTGCCATCTCACCTCCGAGGGCGTCGATCTCCCTCACCAGGTGGCCTTTTGCAAGGCCCCCGATGGCGGGGTTGCAGGACATCTGCGCGATGGTATCGAGGTTCATCGTGAAGATGCAGGTGGACATGCCCATGCGCGCGGCAGCAAGAGCCGCCTCGCAGCCGGCATGGCCCGCGCCGATCACGATAACGTCGTAGGATTTAGTCGCGTTCACAGCCCTCCGGGATTACTAAAAAAATGGACACCACTAAAATTTATTCTAATCCAAAGCGCCTTAATATTTCAGCAGGAGCATGTTCAAATATGGGCTTTTTATGGACACCCGCCCTCTCATTTGTGCAACGGCAGAGTTATCCTGCCACGCTGCATCTAATCTCTCCCGGCGAGCCTTATGCCGGCATCTTCTATAATAATGATCCTCTTCCTGTAAAGAGCGCCTATCGCCTTTTTATATGTCTTCTTGCTCGCGCCGAACAGGCTGTAGATAACCTCAGACGGCGTCTTATCGCTCAGGGCCATAAATCCGCCCTCGGCCTTCAGTTTGTCGATAATCTTTGCCGCGATATCATCGACCTTTTCGGGTCCCGGTTTTTGAAGGCAGAGATCGATCTTGCCGTCGTCCCGCACCTTCTTGATGAATCCTGCGATATGCTGTCCTTTCCTTAAGGTCTGAAACACCTCGTTCTTGTAAAGCAGGCCCTCGCGTGATTTGTCGATAAGCGCTATGTAGCCGATATCGGTCCGGCCGCCGATCAGCAATTCCACGCTTTGACCTTCCTGAAGTTCGGACGGTCCCTCATCAGAATAGCCGTCCGGCTTCGCTGAAGCAACGCTGCGCCTGCCTTTATCAAAAGGTTTTCTGACGACCTTCTCCCTGTCAACTTTCCCTTTTTTTGCCATGTATCCTCTATGCACAAAAAATCTCCTTTACGCGTCCAACATCGCCGCTTTCAAGACGTACCTTGATCCCGTGCGGATGGGTCGACGAACTGGTCAGGATATCTCTTACTATCCCCTCCGTCAGTTTTCCTGTCTTCTGGTCCTTTTTCAGAACGATCGAAACACGAAGTCCCGGTCTTACGTCGCACATTCTCGTTCCATTCATGCCTTAGCCTCCCTCCGAAGCCTGGATATTTCTCACTCCCGTCCTTTCGGGATGGATTCCAATGACTCCCAGCGCTCATATGCCGCCGGGATCTCCCTGTCGAGCTCCTCGATCCTCGCCCTGACCCCCGGAATCCTGCTTCCGTCCTGTCTGTAAAAGTCGGGGTCCGCGAGGGTCTCATAAAGGCCCTCCCGCTCCGCCTCCATGGATTCGATCAGCGCAGGCAGCTCTTCGAGCTCTTTTTTCTCCCTGAATGTCAGGGTGCGCAGACGCTCCCGCTGCGGCCTCGACTTTTCCTGCCTCTCCTTTTTTTTCGTCTTCTCTGTCTCCCCCGGGGATAAGGCGCCGCGCTGCTGCAGCCAGTCGTCATAGCCTCCCACATATTCTATCAGCCTTCCGTTGCCTTCAAAGACTATCGTGCTGGTGACGATGTTATTGAGAAACTCCCTGTCGTGACTCACCAGGAGGACGGTGCCCCGGTATTCCATGAGCATCTCTTCCAGAAGCTCCAGGGTATCGGCATCCAGATCGTTCGTCGGCTCGTCCAGCACCAGCACGTTCGAGGGTTTTGTGAAGAGCTTCGCCAGAAGTGCGCGGTTTCTCTCCCCGCCGGAAAGGACCTTTACCGGAGACCTCGATCTTTCCGGAGGGAAGAGGAAATCCTCCAGGTAGCCGATTATGTGCCTTGTCTTGCCGCTGACCGTCACGTTGTCATAGCCGTCTCCAACGTTGTCCCTGACGGATTTTTCGTCGTCCAGCTGCGCCCGGTGCTGGTCGAAATAGGCGACTTCGAGGCGGGTGCCCATGCGCACGGAACCGCTAAGGGGTTCGATGGAGCCGAGCAGGATATTGAGCAGGGTCGTTTTCCCCGAGCCGTTGGGGCCGATGATCCCGATCTTGTCGCCCCTCATGATGACCGTGGAAAAATCGCTGATCACCGGCCGGCCCTCATAGCTGTGCCCTATTCCCCTGGCCTCAAGGACCAGTCTGCCCGACCTTTCCGCCTCGTTAAGTCTCATCTCTACAGAGCCTGTCTGTTCACGTCTTTCCGACCGTTCTTTCCTCAGTTCCTTCAATGCCCTCACCCTTCCTTCATTACGGGTGCGGCGGGCCTTGATCCCCTGCCTTATCCAGGCCTCCTCCCGGGCGAGTTTCTTGTCGAAGAGCGAGCTGTGAACGGCCTCGGCATCAAGTTCAGCCTGCCTCCTGGCCAGGTAGGTCTTGTAATCGCCGGGCCAGTCGGTGACCCGCCCGCGGTCGAGTTCGATTATGCGCGTCGCGAGGGTCTGGAGAAACCTTCGGTCGTGGGTTATGAAAAGTATGGCGCCCCGGAATTCCAGGAGAAATTCCTCGAGCCAGCCGATCGATTCGATGTCGAGGTGGTTCGTCGGCTCATCCAGAAGCAGAAGGTCCGGCTCGTTCACCAGCGCCCGTGCCAGAAGGACCCTTCTTTTGTAGCCGCCGGAGAGTCCGGCGGCGTCAGCGTCAGGGTCAAGGCCGAGGCGGGAAAGAGCCGTCTCGACCCGCTGCTGCGTCTGCCATCCGCCCGAGGATTCGATAAGATGCTGCACCCGTTCGAGGTCCGCGATAATGCCCGGGTTGTCCCCCATGGCGAGGCTGCGGCCAAGGGAGTGATATTCGGATAGCAGGTCGACAATGCCGCCGAGTCCTTCAGATACGACGTCGAAGACCGTTCCGGGCATATCCCGGGGCACTTCCTGTTCCAGGGACGTGACCCGCGTGCCTCTTGCCCTTATGATCTCGCCCGAGTCGGGGGTGAGCCCGCCGGCCACTATCTTCAGGAGCGTGGATTTACCTGCGCCGTTTCTGCCGACAAGGCAGACTCTTTCCCCCCGCTCGATCTGGAGGGTAACCCCGTCGAGCAGCTCAGGCCCCCCGAAGGCGATCCTCACCTCCTGCAGACTCACCAATGCCACGTTTCACCTCGAAAGAATGAAATCGAAAAGTCCATCACGACTTGCGTACTGTTGAAACTTATAAAGCCAGGGCAGCGCGGATCACAATGACGTCACAGGATTTAGTCGGGTTCACGGCCCTCCGGGA
>JBJKOV010000320.1:0-11574 GCA_046707105.1 Thermodesulfovibrionales bacterium | reverse complement strand
AGACGCCGGCGGGGCTTATCGTGAGGTCTGCGGTTCCCTGGTTCACTATGCTTATCGTAAATACAGTTGAAGTCGACTCCTGTGCTATATCGATGAAATCGACGGACGAAGGCACGCCTGCAATCTGAGGCATATTACCCCTGCCGAAATGATCAAAGGCGTATAAATAGGCGGCCTCGACGTCGAGCAGGCCGTATCCGTATGTATTGTTCGGCAGGGGTGACCCGAGAGAGAGGGCCGACTGCTGAAAGGCCTCTTCTATTTGGGCGGGCGTAAGCGAAGGCATCGCTCCTGCCAGCAGCGCGGCACCGCCCGAGACATGGGGGGCCGCCATCGAGGTCCCCTCGAGATACCAGTAAGCGCCATACTTGCCGCCTTCCGGCACAGAGGATAGGACCCCTCCCTCGGTCGTGCTATGAGCACCGGGGGCCACGACATTTGGGAAATTGGTGGTCCTGGCAGCGCATGCGGAAGGTCCCCAGGCGCTGAAAGGGGCGATGGTGTCCGTGTTGTCGACCGCACCTACCGCAAAAACGCCCGGGTTATTGGCGGGGCTGAAGCTCGAAGACGTCGTAGCAGGCGGCAGGCCCACATTCCAGGCAGCAAAAACCACCTCTATCCCCGCTGCCGTGAGGTTCGTTATGGCGGTCAGAACAGAGGTATCACAGGTGTTTTGCGAGCCTATCACCCATGAATTGTTTATGACATCCGGGGCGTTTGCGGCATCACCTGCCGGCGCAAGCGCCCACTGAAACGCACCCAGGATAGTGCTTATAGTCGAGTTCCCGGTGGCATCGTCGAATACCTTTGCCGATATCCATTTGGCGCCGGGGGCAACTCCAATGGCATACCCCTGGTTGGAGGCCGCCCCCCCGACCATCGTGCCCATTGTATGTGTGCCGTGGGCATGGGTATAGTCAAGGGGCATGAGGCTGTGGCCTGTAGCCGGAATGCCGTAAGGAAGTGTGGTATTGTTGTAAGGATCGTACCAGCTCGGACAATCAGGAGGAGCGCTGCAGGTCCCGCCTCTCCACCTGTACATGAGGTCCGGGTGGGTCACGTCTACCCCCGTATCCAGACTTGCCACGACTGCGCCATCTCCTTCGATGCCGGCATTCCAGAGGTCGGGGGCGTGAATCGCGCTTACGCCCCATATTGGGTTGCCGGCTGCCGCGGGAATTACAAGAGGGGCCTGGACAACGGCATCCAGTGCGATGCTCTCCACCTCCGGCACGCTCATCAGCTCGCTGATTACGGAAGAAGGAACAGTAGCAGCGATCGAATTTGTAAGCCAGAGAGACCTTATTTTCCTGCTGTTTCTGTTCCGGAGCAGCGACATTAGCGGTCCTTGCGTTTTATCTGCCTTGTTCTTAAGCGCCCTGGCGAACGCGTTTCTTCTGAGGGCCTTGCCCGCCCGCGTATTGTTGGCGGGGATTATCGGGACCTGACTGATGTCCACCCTGTCGGCAAGGTTTATGATAACAGGGACCTCCCCGTATGGAGAGCCCGCCTGCAAGACCGCCTGAAGGTCAGGGCTTACCACAGCCGCCTCACATGGAGGGAGGACCAGCGAAAAGACTGTTAAAAACAAAAGACAGAAAAGTAAATGCCTCATAGTACCTCCACCTGCAATTTCTATTGTGCGCGGCCCGAGTGTTTCAGAAACTACTAAATCGTTGTCAGTCAAGTCTCAAAAAAAGATTTGTCATGCCGTCCTGCCCGGCATCATTTTTGGCTTTCCGGAGGGTTCCAACACTACATGCCGCCATCTCGTTTATTCTACCAAAAAGCTCCCACAGAGTAAAAAGAAAGCCAAAGCCGCGGGGAAGAACCCCACGGCTTTGGCGTACAACTTCCCTGAAAGGCTTAAACCGTCCGTGTGCTTTACGGAGTAGTCAGAAGCCCTGCTACGTTACTGGATGCGTCCATTGAAAACACATTAAGCGGTGTCAGCAACGGATCGAGCCCGCAGGCCGGCGAAGCCGTCGACACTGCGCCCGTGATTGCCGCCAATCCGGAGAATCCGGTGTTGTCGGGATTCACGGTCGCCTGGGAGACGCCGTTGCCGGTAGAGTTCTTCACGACAATCTCTACCTTGCTGTTACTTGCGTTCCAGGCAATTCCAGGGGCAACCGACGTGACATTGTTGCTTCCAACCTGCGTCCATCCGGTCCAGCCTGTACCATCAGGGGCTATATTACCCACATACAGCCTGTTCTGGGAATTACCCCTGACAGCCAGCTGGACCCTATCCGACGTAG
Organism: Thermodesulfovibrionales bacterium; assembly: GCA_046707105.1. Lineage (GTDB taxonomy): Bacteria > Nitrospirota > Thermodesulfovibrionia > Thermodesulfovibrionales > UBA6898 > JARRRD01. Next base: position 9,313 of record JBJKOV010000320.1, on the reverse strand, counting down.
AGTTCCACGCGATTGCCGGACCGGCACTTGTGGTGCCCGAAAGCTGGACAAGGCTGGTAATCCCGGTCCCGTCATAGTTCCCCTGACCGACATAGATAAGGTTGCCCGGTCCGGCAAGAGCTACCTGCAGCTTCTTGTCCGTGTCGTTCCAGGCGATCGCCGGCGAGTAAGCCGTTGCTGCAGGGATCAAGTGGAATCCGCTCCACCCCGAGCCGTCGGCATTCATATCCGCAATATAGAGGTTGCCTGTAGCCAGTCCTTTCACTGCGATTATGACCTTCTGGTGCGTGGGGTCCCAGGTGATTGACGGTGCAAGAGCCGTGGTACCCGTAGGCGTCGGTACGAAATCAAAGTTCATTATTCCGTCCACATTCGCTGTACCGACATAGACCTTGTTGTCCGCCCTCCGGATGGCAACATGGTATTTGCCCAACGTCGGGTCCCATGCCACCGAAGGCCCGGTGGTCGTCGGAACAGGGGCGATAAGGAGGACCATCGGTCTCATCATGTCGTTTTCTTCATGGCCCAGGATGTGGCAGTGCCATACATACTCGAAGCCGAAGTTGGTCATCGTGTTGGTGGTCTGGGCCACCGCTGGCACACCGACCGGCGGCGCTACCGGCAGGAAGTTCGTCGTCGAACCGGCAGGCGTCGAGGGATCCAGAAGCCTGATGACCTGAGGTTCCGGGAACGGCAGTACTGGATGGGTCGGTTTCAGCGCCACGATGATATCTTCCATCGGGTTGGTCCTGATGACCTCCCTCCAGCCTATCTCGTCCGGATAGGGCGGCTTTACAACGTTCGTCCAGTCGACCCTGTTAACTACCTGAAGGTCAAACAGGTGGAAGTGCATCGAATGGGAATCGACGCCTATGTGCGTAATACGCCAGAGGATGGTTTCCCCGTTATTGAGTATCTCGGTCGGCGGGTCTATGTACCTTGCCAGACCTACAACCGGGCCGGCGCCGACAGTCGGCGTAAGCGGGTTGGGGGTCGAACCGAGATTGGTGTTCACGCGTCCATAGTCCGTGTCGAAACCTTCTATGAGGTTCTTCCCGGTCATCACAAGCGAACCCTTAAGCAGCGCAACAGCCGTAGCGCCTGTAGCACCACCGGTGCCGCCGCTGGTGGACGTGAGGATAACCACAGGTTCAGCCGTGCAGCCTGCGCCCGGGTTGGTGATGGTGATCGAGCCGACGAGGCCGGCTGTCGCCAGCTGTACCGAGCATGTCGCGCCGGTGCCGCCGCCGCCGGTTATGCTGCATGTGGGCACCACCGCATTCACGGCAGTGTTGTAATTGGAGCCCGGCTCAACTATCGTGATGGTGGTAACCACCCCACCCGATACCGTTGCCGCCGCGGTAGCCTGTACGCCGCCCGCAAGAGGCGCGCCCAACGTAACGGTAGGAGCTGAAGTGTAGCCTGTGCCTGCCGTCAGGAGCGAAACCGGGCCGATGGGATTAATCCCCGCGGTTGCGGTAGGCTGAGTAGTACATCCGCCCCCGATTATATTGACAAGAGGCGCCACGGTATAACCCGCGCCGGGAGCTGTCGTCATGATCTGGGCGATAGGCTGGCCCAGGCCGGTTATATTCAGGGTATCCATATAAGCCTGTGCATATATATCTGTTGCTGCGAAGCCCGGATACGCCGCATTATACGCCGTCTGAGGCACAATGGGCTTTTCCTGGTCCGCCGCAAATGCCTTCGGCAGCATCGTCATGAGATTTTGAAGGCTCGGACCCGGGTTGCTTACGTTCGGGCGCAGGAACGACCCGATAGGCGAGTAACGGTTGAAGCCCGGAGTCGCCGTAACTGAGAAGTCGAGGCCCGACGTATTCACCCCGCTGATCCGGATCTGCATCATGGTCCGGGTATTGGGTCCGAAACCTGGCGGGGTCGGCACTGCGCCGCCTGTCCCCGTCTGGTCCGGATCGTCAGTATAGTAGTCGTTGATAGTCCAGTAGTTAGGCATGGGGGCCGGAGCATCGTTGTACATAATAAGGATGTCGCCGTCCGCATAAGCCGAAAAGTCAGCGAGAAGGTCGGCGCGCATCGCCCCCATCAAAAGGACCGTACGGCTGGTGACACCCGCCAGTGGTATATTCTGGCGGTTGTATTCGTAATCTATCGGCTGCTGCGGCCAGACCGCAACTTCCGCCAGCCATCCGGATTCGTTGGCTATCTGTATCCAGGGCGGCCCTTGGGTCATCGGATCGGGCACTCCTCCATCCCTGCCGTCAATCGGCCACGTCGGGAAGGCCGGGTTCACGGCCGCCGGGACCATCGAGACTTCCGTGCACATCTCCGGCCAGGTGTGGGCTCCCGCAAAGACGGGCACCGCGCCCTGACTTTTACATATCGTGCCGGCGAAATAGCCGGACCCGCCGTTTGCAAGTGTCAGCCCGGTGACAACGCCTGCATTGCTGTCGATAGTAGCAGTAGCAGTAGCGCCTGTACCGAGTCCGCCCCAAACATCCGAGATGGTCACAGAGGGGGCGGAGGTGCAGCCGGCTCCGGGGCTTAGAAGAGTGATGCCGGTGACGACTCCGTTATGAACGGTTGTCGAAGCGATAGGCTGTGTTGTACAGCCGGAGCCAAAAGTGACAAGAGCAGGGGCGACAGCCGCATTATAAAGCTGAAGGTTGAAGCTCCTGTCGTTTGCGGCATTCAGCACCTGGAAGCGGACGGCATCAGCCGGCAGAACGACATACGGGAATGCGGTGCCGTTGATTACTATCGTGTCCTGGAAGCTTTCAGGAGTGATCGTCGGACTCGGCAGAGTCAGATACTTCGGGAAGGTAGGCGGTATGAGGAAAGGACCGTAATCCCATCTGCCGTTTGGAGTCGAGCCGGTCGGATCGAAGATGTTTTCGATAGGCATATATTCGTGGCCGAACCAGAGGTTTCCGCCGCCGATATTCGGCCCGGGATAACCAAGGGTCGGGTCCCCGAACCAGAGGGGGTCCGTATCCACGGTATGCGGAGTGTGAACGTAGTTCGCCGGGAAGGACGGGGATTCGAGGGCATCCGTGGATGCGTCATTCACGAAAGACTTGTCCTGGATGACCAGGGGAATCCCATAGCGGTACGCCCCGCTATTTTTGCCCGGCAATATCGGCTGGGGAGTGATCCCCGAATTTGTGAAGACGCCCGAAGTATTCGTGCCGTCGATGAGGTCGTCCTCGACATCATCGACTATCAGATAGGGGGCGGCCAGGCCTGCATAGACCTGCTGGCGGGTAACGCCCCAGGCATGGTCGTGGAAAAACAGCAGCCGCGGGCTCTGCTCATTGGTATAAAACTTGGTGTCGATCCCGTCACCGGCTGAAGCCGTAAAGCACTTGGCTCCGCCGACGCATGGGACGATAACTCCGTTTACAACCGAACCGTTTACCATATCCGGGACATCGATGAAGCTTGCCCCTTTCTTATAGACTGTAGTGTCCCCGGCAGGGGTATACCACATATGGGGGGAGCCGTCGGTAAAGCCAGGGGAATGTCCGCCGTGCAGGTGCGTAGCGATGCGGTTCTGAGAGTACTCCGCGCAGGTCGCAACCCCGTAATCGCAAGGTTGGCCAAACAAATCCTTGGCGCCCATGCCGGCGCCCATGATAGTTTTGTCCACGGGCAGGAAAAGGTGGTCATTTGGACTCTTGGGAAGATTATTGACCATCTTGAAACGCACCGGGTCGCCGTTTGTGCTGGGCAGGGTCAGGGATGTCCCGGTCCACGTGCTTCCTGCCGGCATGTCCGGGCGGTAGGTACGGGAAATGATCATGGGTCCCAGAAACTGAGGGGTGCCACCCAAGGCCGGGTCAGTGTCGGCCTTGCCGATCTGGTAATAGCCCCTGAGAAGCGTCGGAGGCAGGTCGGAGTGCAACTGCCGGGAAAACTGGGCCACGCCGATCTCATAATAGTCCGATGCCGCGTAGGGATGGGTCGAGTCGGGTGCAGCAATCGGGATATACTGTCCCAGGTTGTTCTGGTTGCATGAACCCCCGGTCACGTTTGGCGGTGTGCCGGTGCCAAGCGTGCATCCCGGAAGTCCCAGTCCAGGCAGCCCGTCTACGAACTTCCTGATGTTAGGGCTGAAAGACCAGTTGGGTTTTGTGTAGTCGACGGCCGGGTTAAAACCGATCCCGGGCGGGTACAAAGGGTTTGCGGCAACCGCCGGACCGACAATGCTGGCCGGATAAGGCGGGGTAGTCTGCCCTGTGGGCATCTGAGGCACGTACTCCGGGGCCGGAGCAAGGTCCCTGCCTCCACTTGCGTTGATATCATTTACCATATTCTGATAATACTGCAGATATGTCCTGTGTCTTTGGTAGTCTGTGTTTTGCCCGCTCTGAAGCGACGTCGTCGGTTGCGTTACATCGTTTCCATCACCGTGCGAACCGTCGTGCCGTGATTCGGCATTGCCCACGCCAACTCCCCATGAAACGAGGGCAGCAGTCAGGAGCAAACACGCCAGGAATACTATCAGTGTTCGCTTACCCATAAAATTCTTCCTCCTTTTTTGAATATTGTTGTGAAGTAATCCTTACAAGGCCGGATTTTTACCATAAGCGTCTTTCCCCCTTTGGTACGGATTTCAATAAATGATTTTAGCTAACGTCTCCTGCCTCAACTATCAAAAACTACCGAACCTTTTCTTATGTATGACAACACAAAACACCAGGGCTGTCTTCAGGAATATGAAATTGCAGTACGATTCCCCCCCGTGCTTTTTTATTTTTCTAGTCTATGATGCCGTATGTCGATTAATAATGCCATATAAAAATAGTAAACACTATAGGAATTAGTCTGATTTTTTTGTAGGCTTTATCCTACAAAGTGTCTTTTTCCGACTCGTAATGCTGCCCCGATGCCCGGCTATCGCCCTGACATTCAAGGAAAAGCTTTAGTAAATGACCCAATCGCTCTTCCTGACAAATTCATGTTTCGGTCCTTTCGCGAGCTGGACGATATAACATCCCTTGGAGGCATATCGCTGCCCAGGGCCGAAGCCCAGGCGCTCATACGGGGAAACGTTCTGGTCCTCCATCATGCCGATGACATCAAAAAAATAGTCGCGGTAATATTTTCCCTTCATATCCATGAGCGCCCTGCCGAGTAACTGGATGACGGCGTAATCCCGTTCCACAATCTGCCTGGCATCGTCTTGAGTCAGCTTTTTCGCCGACGGCTCGAGGTGGCCAACATATGGCGCCTCACCCCGGCGCAATCTGAAGGGATAGGTTATGTAAATAAAGTCACGTGCCTGGTCCTTTAATTCCCAGATGCTCTTTCCCATATAGCGAGATGAAACAAAAACCATCCGGGGCCTGTTATGGTCTGTCGCCAGGTCCTCAAGAGCACTGAGGGCCCCCGGACCGTCCCAAAGCATGACGACGTCCGGTTTTTTCTCGGCCAACATCTTCCGAAGGAACGCTGCGGTCAGCGTTTCTCCTGTTTTCAGGGTAACCGACACTGGGGCCCGATCCCCCTCGTCGCGCAGTGTTTTTTGAAATCCCGCCGCGAGGGCCCGTCCTTCACGTGAATCGCGGACGATCTGGAGTATCTCCCCGTCTTTTGCCGGTTCACCCATCGCATTGAGATATCTGGCGGCGCCTTCGCCCTCCTGATAGTACCCCTTTGACAGATACTGGGTATACCAGTCGTTTTCGGAAATAACAGGGAAGTCGGTAAAAGGGAAAAGACTCGGGATCTGATGTGCCTCGCAGAAATCGTGTACCGGCTCCCAGTCACCGCTCGTAATTCCCCCTATCAGGGCAAATACGGCATGTTTGCGATAGTATTCTTCCAGCTGGCTGCGCCAGGTCTCCCGGGGGCCTTTCAGCACCCAGAGTGACAGTGCCAGATTCCGGTATGCCATTTTCGGACCGGCGAGCTGTGCCGTGGCCACCGCTGATTCCATCGAATAGCGGGTCATGCCTTCCTCAATTTTCTTGGCATATGCACTGCGGTTCCAATTCACTATGTATCTCTCCAAAGGACGCATCATCGCCCTGCGCACTTCCGGGCTCACATCCTCGGAGACGACAGTCGCAAGCTGAAGCGTCGTAGCCGAAACCCCGGGTGAAAACTGCGATGAAAGCGATTTGAGGTAGGCGATAAGGACCGCCATGTCCTTATCCCCGAGCAGATAACGGGGCATGACCTCGCTCAGGATCCGGCCGGTGGGATCGACGCCTTCCCCGATCGCCCGCGCCAAAGATTTGTCGGTATATGCCGGCCGGTATAGAAGCGGCTTGGAGGCCATCTGAGAGTAACCTGTATAAAATACTATCTTATACGGCTGGAAGAGCTTCCTCCCGTTCGCAGGGGGCGTGATGACGCTGCCTTCAATCGAGCCGAGCCCGCTGCGCAGATGACAACTCACGCAGCTGAAGGTTGTTCCCGCCACGGGGATGTCGCCCTTTACCACAGCCTGCATCGGTTCTCCCGATGGAAGTATCCCCTCGCGGTACATCCGCTCCCCGAGACGCAGCGCCTCTTCACCGGTCACTCCGGAAGCAGGCACATGTTTGACGTCCTCCGCCCGGGCCGGCCCGATCGATAAAAGCACGAGCACCATAGCAAGAAACCCCAGATCCACCAACGCCCGCAGTCCTGTCGTTCCAATATTAGCCTTCGTCATTTGGAAATCTTTTTGTACTCGGACATAAGGTCGGAAGTCCCGATCAGACCACGGATCCGCAGCCAGCGCTTGTCAGCCGAAGAATGCAGCAGGGCCAACGGCAGGTGGGACATTTTATTCGAGGTATAGGCGTCGAAGGCCTTTGTCACTCTATCGATATCCCGCTTGGAACCAGTCAGGAATTCCCAACCCGGCTTTGCATGATAACGTTTCAGGTACTCGCTCAACCTCTTCGGCGTATCGTTTTCGGGATCTATAGTAATGGAAACAAGCAGCACATTCCTGGAGTCCGGGCCTATCCGCTTCTGGAAATTTGAGAAGCCTGCGGTAAGCACGGGACAGATTGTCGTGCATGTGGTAAAGATGAAATCCACCAATACAACCTTTCTCGAATTCAGCAGCTCAACGAGCTTCACTTTTTTCCCGTGTTGATTCAGCAGCGTCACGTCCGGAACGACATAGTCATTGTAAGTCCTTGTGTACTTTTCTCCTGTCTCGGCCCTGACTCCCATTGCCGGAACTAATAGCGCAAGGACAGCCAGAAAAACCGAGAAATACATTACCCTGGATCGCAGCATTCGAAACCTCCTCAATGTTTAGCACTTTTTTAACTGTACCATAAAAGCTCATCGGTGGCTACACGAAGAGGAGCAGCTTCATCCGGATACCTGCGGAGCGGCCCCTTTTTCACCAGCCTTGTTTTGAAGTTTTATGTCTGATATTATTGGTTAATAAATCCTCTTCAAAAGGAGTCCCATGAAATCATTATTCATCGCTTCCGTGGTTTTGCTCATTCTCTCTTTGTCTTCACTGGGCTATGGAATCGACTGGTGTCAGGAATATTTGAATAAAGGGCAATATGACAAAGCAATCGACGTATGCACCGGCATGCTCCGCTCCCCGGACCATCCTGTTTATCTGATCTACTACAACCGCGGACTGGCCTATTTAAAAAAGGGGCAATACAACAGGGCAATTGCGGACTTTACTTCGGCAATCGGGCTGAATCCCCGGAATGATCGCTTTTACCAGGCTCGGGCATCTGCCTACGAGAGCACAAAACAATATGATAAAGCCCTTGGGGACTGGAGTAAGGCCGTTTCAATTGATCCCGTGGAATATAATTACCTCAACCGCGCACGCCTCTATCGGGACATGGGACGCTATCAGGAGGCGATCGCGGATTACGGCAAGGTCATCCGGTTGGATCCGGAAAAGCCCTCCGGATACTGGTTCCGTTCGGCCGCATATTACGAAGAAGGGGCATTTTCTGACAGTGCCGGGGACTACAGGCAATTGATAGAAATAATAGCAAAGACACACCCCTCTGTGAAACTGGATCTTCTTTATGTGCGTCTTCTGGTTTCCTCGGCGAAGCTTTCCAAAGAAGCGTACGACAAAGACCTCGCAGAGCTGCGGAGCTACGTGACATCTCACAATGTTTCATCCGACGATGAAAAATGGTGGCGGACCATTTCAAAATATTACCTTGGGATGGATGACTTGACAGAAACGAAACTGATCGAAGATGCGCGCAACGGCAACGATGAAAAAGAGGTTCAGCGCAGGCTTTGTGATGCATATTATTCGATCGGCGAGAAGAAACTCATGGAGAAGGATAGAAAAGGGGCCGAGGAGTTCTTTAATAAGAGCGCGGGAATGAAAGTTTATTCATATTCATCCAGATATTCAAAGGCGATGCTGAAGCTCATGCAAGAGGGGAAGCTCTAGCAGGGAACCCATCCGTTTAAGCGTCATGCCAATAATACCGGTGTCATGTCCCGCATATGGCCCCTTACTTGAAGGGGGTGACGCTCATATCAAGGCTTAATGCCTTATCGATAGCCTTCTTCGCCTCTTCATTTCGACCCAGAGCCCGAAGGCTCAGGCCTTTAAAATACCACGCATAGACCTCGTCATCATAGCTCGGGCCGAGGCTTAACGCTTTATCGAAAGCCGCTATCGCCTCCTCATGCCGGCCGAGAGTCCGAAGGTTCGTGCCTTTCAAATACCATGCGTGAGACGCCAGGTCCTTCCTGAGACCGAGGCCCGTCGCTTTGTCGAAAGCCTTTGCCGCCTCTTCATTTCGTCCCAACGCTTGAAGGCTTAACGCGTTTGAATACCAGGCATAAGCCTCATCGTCCTTCTTCAGGCCGAGGCTTATCGCCTTATCGATAGCCTTCGTCGCCGCCTCATGTCGGCCCAGTGCCTGAAGGATTGACCCTTTGGAATACCACGCATACGCCGCGTCCCTTTTCTCCAGGCCGAGGTTTATCGCCTTATCGAAGGCCTTTAACGCTTCCTCACGCCGGCCCAGACTCCCAAGGCTTGCCCCCTTCTCATACCACGCATACGCCTCTAAATCCTTCCTGGGGCCCAGGCCTATCGCCTTATCGTAAGCCTTTACAGCTTCCTCATGCCGGCCCAGACTTCCAAGGCTCAACCCTTTCATTATCAACGCCATCGTTTCATCGTCCTTCTTCAAGCCCAGGCTTATCGCCTTATCGAAAGCCGCTATCGCTTCTTCATATCTGCCGGCCTTGCTTAAACTTACCGCCTTGTTGTTCCAGTCTGTCGCATTTTCCTCCGAATAAGCCGGCGCTGCCGCAGAAACAAGTAATAAGAAACATGTCAGCAAAAATGCCGCAGCGATAAAATAATAAGAGTTTT
>JBJKOV010000319.1:0-3697 GCA_046707105.1 Thermodesulfovibrionales bacterium | reverse complement strand
TCCAAAGAACGAGCCCTTTCTCCTGATGCCGAACCCGTATAACGGGCAGAAACTATCTCTTAGAGAACTGGAAGCGTTTCCTGGCGCCCTTAAGGCCGTATTTCTTCCTTTCCTTTTCTCTGGGGTCTCTTGTAAGAAAACCTTCCTTCTTCAATTTACCCCTGAGGTCTGCGTCCATCTTCGTCAGTGCACGAGAGATGCCGTGTCTTACCGCACCGGCCTGCCCCGTCAATCCCCCGCCTGTCACCCTGGCTGTTATGTCGTGTTTGCCGGTGGCGCCTACGAGCTCTATGGGCTGCCGGATGATCATCCGGAGCGTTTCTCTCGGGAAATAGGTATCGACAGGCTTCTTGTTTACCGTGATAGCACCCGTCCCGGGGACCACAGTCACCTGCGCTATCGAAGTCTTTCTTCTGCCTGTTGCAGCGTATTTTATTTCAGCCATTTGAACTCCTTCTATGGTAAGATTTCAGGGCTCTGCGCCTTGTGGGGGTGCTCGGCACCCTTATAGACTTTCAACTTCTTGAACATGGCCCTCCCCAACCTGTTTTTGGGAAGCATGCCCCATACAGCCTTCTCTATGATTCTTTCCGGCTTCTTCTCCATCAGTTCCTTGGCAGTCTCGGCCTTGATTCCGCCGATATAGCCGGAATGATGATAGTAAACCTTGTCGGTATATTTTCTGCCTGTAAGCCTGATCTTATCGGCGTTTATCACGATAACAAAATCCCCCGTATCAACGTTCGGGGTATATACCGGTTTATTTTTGCCCCTCAGGTGCGTGGCCACTCTCACCGCAAGTCTTCCGAGCACCGCATCCCTGGCATCAACAACATACCATTTGTGCTCTATATCATCTTTCTTCGCGAACTCAGTCTTCATTGTAAACCCCTTCACCTTTCTTCGAAAAAATTCAATTAGATAAGATACTGTAAATAGTAAGAAATTGTCAATATACTGTTGTCCGCCCGCCGGGCCGGTCCGTAAACGTCTGCCGGGAGTTCAGGAGGAAGAGCGGCCGGCAGTAAAAACGTCCGGAAAGTTCCGCCGGCTATGGAACTATTATAGCTCAGATGTTGTGCTATAGTAAAAAAGTGGGAGCCAGGATGGACATCAGCAACATGACGGGGAAGTTCCTCATAGCCTCTCCGGGGATGGACGACCCGAATTTCATACATTCGGTTGTGCTCGTCTGCGGTCACACCAGGGAGGGCGCCTTCGGGCTTGTGGTCAACAAGGTGCTTATGACCAGCTTTGTCCCTCTGCTGTCGGCGTTTAATATCAGGGAAAGCCTGTTAGACATGCCCGTGTACTACGGGGGCCCTGTCAGGCCCGATCAGGGGTATGTGATTTACGGCCCATACGACGCGCGTTACGGGGCGATAAGCATTACCGACCAGCTGACGTTGACGACATCTCAGGATATTCTCCGTGATCTGGCAGGCGGAGGCGGTCCCGAGAAGTATATGTTCGCACTCGGTTTTGCCGGATGGGGCGCCGACCAGCTGGAAGAAGAATTGATGATGGATTTCTGGCTCGTCGCCCCATGCGACGACAGCATCATTTTCGATGTTCCCGTTGACGAGCGGTGGAAGTGCGCTGCGGATCTGACCGGGATTGACCCTGAGAGGTTCTTCTTCAGGAGCGGGAACTCGTAGCTTTTTTTGCGCGACAGCATAACACACCGTTTGATCCCAAGAGAAAGGAGACTTAGCGATGAAAGTTGTAGCTTTTAACGGGAGTCCAAGAAAGGAAGGCAACACCTATCACGCCATCCGGATAGTGCTTAAAGAACTTGAGAAGGAAGGCATCCAGACTGAGATTGTCCAGCTTGGCGGGGCTGATATAAAAGGGTGCAGGGCATGCTACAAATGTTTTGAGCGGAAGGACAGCCGTTGTTTCCACAACGACGATCTGAACGGTTTCGTTGAGAAGATGATAGAAGCGGACGGCATCATAATCGGCTCTCCCACCTATTTCAGTAATGTCTCGACAGAAGTGAAGGCACTTATCGACCGGGCCGGCCTGGTTGCCAGGGCAACCGATTTTCTTTTGAAGCGGAAGGTCGGTGCGGCCGTTATTGCCGCGAGACGGGCGGGCGGAACTCACGTGTATTCGAGTATAAATTTCTTCTTCGGCATAGGCCAGATGATTATCCCCGGGGCGAGTTACTGGAACCTCGGAATTGCCAGGAATCCAGGTGATGTCCTTAAAGACGATGAGGGTGTGGCAACTTTCGAAAACCTGGGCCAGAACATGGCGTGGCTCTTGTTAAAGACCCGGGGGTAAGACAACGGCATAGTGCGGAGAGTATGGGGCATAGAGTAAATAAAGAAGAGCAAGAAGAGTATTTGCCGTCGGCTGGTGCCCCGGGGCCCTGTGCCGGATTTTCGGTTAGAGCCCCAGCAGTTCAAAGAGTCTGACGATTACGGTGTTGGATATGAGCAGTCCTTTTCCGGTCAGCATTACGTGGTCCCCATCCACCACGAGGTATCCCTGATCGAACATTTCCCGGCCTTTGGAGACAATGTCCATTCCCATTTCCGTTGCTTCTTTTGTTTTTATCCCCCGGCGCTTCCTCAGACCGAGAAAGAGGAATTCCCTGGATGCCTCGGCCGGGGAGACAGTCTGAGTTGCTCCCGCCGGGACTAACCCCCCGTTGAGACCGGCTATGTATTCTCCGATGCTGCAGGTGTTTGCCGTGCGCACGCCGCCGATGAAGGAATGGGCACCTGCGCCGACGCCGGCGTAGTCACCCCTGTCCCAGTAGTTGAGGTTATGAACGCATCGGGCCCCGGGTAGACTGAAGTTCGAGATCTCATAGTGGTCATAGCCCGCCGCCGACAGGCAGTTTACGGCGTATTCGTACATTTCAATTACCTTCTCTTCGTCAGGGAGTGAAAGGGCCCCCGACGAGATAAGGTCGTGGATCGGGGTTCCCTTCTCCGGGGTCAGTTCATAAGCGGAGATATGGGAGGGAGACAACTCAATTGCAGCCGACAGCGTTTCCCTCCATGTTCCCAATGTCTGACCAGGAATGCCATACATCAGGTCGAGGGAATAATTTTCGACGCCCGAACGTCTTATCAGTTCTGCCGAGCGTCTGGCGCCGTCCGCCGAGTGAAGCCGTCCCAGGGTCCTCAATTCCAGGTCATTCAGGGACTGGACCCCGATACTTATCCTGTTCACGCCTGCGGCAAGCAGGGTCTGCATGCCTGATCCGGTCAATGTGCCGGGATTCGCCTCGACCGTAATCTCGATGCCCGGCAGGAAGTGAAAGTTGTTTTTGAGGCAGGCGAAAAGCTGTCTGAGACACGGGTCGCTGAGGATGGACGGCGTCCCTCCGCCCACGTAAATTGCCTTGAGGGGCCCGATGGATCTGTTTCTCAGCGTCAGTTCCGTACAAAGTGCGTCCATGTACCTTTCCGCAAGGACGCTCTCATGGGGAATCGACAGAAAATCGCAATAGAGGCATTTTCTTGCGCAGAAGGGGATATGGATATAGAGGAACTCCGCCATACATTATTTTACACCCAAGTTGAGCGATTGTTTACGCAATGTATTCGTTTTGCCCTTTGTAGGGGCGTATTGCAATACGCCCCTACGTTCACCCGTCGGGTGTCATTCCCGCAAGCAGAGCGCGCCTGCCTGCCGGCAGGCAGGTCGGGAATCCTTCCGAAAAGGCAGGAAAGATTCC
>JBJKOV010000318.1:0-5547 GCA_046707105.1 Thermodesulfovibrionales bacterium | reverse complement strand
CATTTAGTTGCTCGCAATACCTCGAAGTCATTAGGTATGGAACTGGTGTCATGAATAACATCTCCCTCGGCCACAGCCGCTTGGAGACCGTCGTCTTCAATCCAAGTTATACCGTATATCTCCCCGTTGGGGAGACTTTGTATTTTACATATAGACATAGCTAATCGTTATATCGACCACCATTCCACTACCAATGGAAAGCGTGAAAGAATTTGTATCTTGGGAAGATATGAAACATTGGTTAACAAAAACATAACTGTTCCCTCCTGACCCAAATACATCTACCGCGACCCACGACGCCGTGAAGCTTACTACGGCAAGTCTTCCTAAACCGTGGGTAATCGTGAACGCTGACTGGTTGCTGAAATTAACACTGCCAGAACCCAAAATACCTAGCCTGTTCCCATTAATCCGAGCCAGTCCCCATATCTCCGTTACAGTTAATGTATCGGCGGTTATTTTGTCTGCTGTTATGGTGCGAGAGGCAATCTGTGCAGCTGTTATGGTGCTGGCTGCAATCTGTGCGGCTGTAATTGTGCTGGCTGCAATCTGTGCGGCTGTAATTGTGCCAGCCGTTATCTTGCTTGCGTCAAGGCTGCCTGCTGCGATTATGGATGCTGCCAGCGTTCCCGTGTTGATTTTATCGGCCGACAGGTTTTTAATCATCGCGTTTGTTATAGTAGCGTCTCCGATAAGTAGGGCCTTTATAACTGTGCTGACAATCCCGTTAACAAGTCCTATCTCAAACGGTGGGACAAGCGGCAATTCGGCCTCACAAGTCCATACTATAGTTCCGTCGGTAACCGTGTTAGTAAGGGTTTTCGGCCATAACGGCTCTGTCGTGCCGCTGATCCCTGCTGTGGTTACCTTGTACGCATATCCATTGGGCTTAGCGGGGTAGCCGATAAAGTCAATAGCCCTGGCCGTTTCCGCCTTCCATTTTGAGTCTGTTATCAATTCAAGCAGATACTCAGGCTCGTCTGCAGTCGTACCGGGGGTACCGGATGAATCGTTGTATGGCCCTGGTATCTGTGCCTGGCTTACGTTTCTCACCCAGTAATAATATGTTGTCGATAGTGAGGCGTCAGGGGGGGTGTCGGTAAACACTGTGGCCGAAGACTCTCCGACATAAACAGCCACCCCTAGATCGTCAACCGTCGCTCTGTACACCTCAACATACCCATGGTTGCTGTATGTTTGTTTAGTCCATGTGAGGATTATCGAGTTGAAAGCACCCGACACGGAAAGCCCTGTTACCGCCGGCGGAACGGTAAGATCTATAGTGCCGTTGACTACCTCTGTTATACCGCCGATAGGAAGGTTTGCTATGTCTCCTATGTCGCTGATCGATGCTACTCCGCCGGAAGTTCCGAGGCTATTGAAAAATATTCTCAACCTGTCGAGAGAGTCTTTAACCTCTGTCGGAGTAACCTTGCTCGATATTGTTGGTAGGTTAAGCGTAGCCATTATCTAAGTTCCAACATCGTTGAGGCAACCGTTATTGACTCTACTTCGTATGGACTATCAACGGTCATCATATAATCTTTAGCAAGATACCCACCCGGCAACCTGAACGCATCACCCGAAGACACTCTTTGCGTATGAACAAGATTATCATTTGCGTGTAATTTGAATGTTAACGGTTACCCGCCGGCAACCACCATAGCCGCCCCCGGAGGAGAAACAGGAGACGGGAAACTAAACTGTTTCGAGCTCCACGTTAAATCCGCATAAATATTTTCGTTATCTGAGTCCCAAGAAATTATATCGTCTGCTATTTGCAGGCACAGCAGGTCGTTGTCCGGAATTACATATACCGCTGTTGGGTTAACGGTTATTGTCTTTGTGTCTGAACTTGAAAAATCAACAATTATTCCGGAGCCGTTTGAAAACCCATAATATTTCCCGTCGTGGTATGAACCTATCATAGAATCCGGCAATAACGCTGACCATTGTTTTTTTGTGTAAATATCTTGGGTAATATTTTTCGCAACACCTGAACCAATAACCATCAATCCGTCTGGGCCGGGGTACGCCACGGCCTCTCCCATATCAACAATACCGCGCTTCGACACACATGCTTGGTTCAGTTCCATTCTTTCTTTTGATAGATATTGCGGGTCTGTCCCTGTTATGGCGTAGGGCTTACTGGTTGGTAACACTAGCACCGTATTTCCGAAAACACCTAAACCAATTGGCTGCTCCTCTATGGGTATCCTGTAGCCCACCGGCCACGCGTGAGGGATATATGGGACAGAAAAACATATATCCTTACCGCTTATTCCGGCAGCAAAACCTGACGGGTGCAAAACAAGGCTATGCATGTCTGATGGCGGGGCGTCCCAATATGTAGACGGTAGCGTTTCGTTTAGTCCAACGATAGAAGATGATATAGAGTCGTTATAGGTAGTGTTCGCTATCGCTATGGTTGCGACGAACTTATACTCCGTCCCTGTTGACCCGGTAGATGTCCTATATATCCTTTTTTGGGTTATGTTGTAAGCACCGCTCGGAGCGGTTTCCATCCCTGCCAAATCAACAGTTTGGGCCGGTTCCGGCGACACTATGCTTGATACAGGTCCCGGGGGACCTTCATCGCCGTAAGAATTAACAAAGGTGTAAACATATGCCCTGGACTCTGCCTGTGTTGGGTCTGAGGATGCCCCGGATACCGAGACAAACGGTGCTGTTGTCGGAGCCGGCACACCAAGAGTGTAAGAATTAGTCGGATATTGTGTTCCGCCGCCGGCAGTAATTATTGAAGCGTCTGAAACTTTAGGCAACCCATCACCTGTCCAGTACACTCTATCGCTTGTGTCACCGGCGATAGGTCCACGAATAACATCAACAACAGTTGTCCAGTGAAGCCAAAAGTCGTTGTATTTGAATATTGTTTTTTTTACTCCGGCTTTTCCGGGGGTGACGATAAAAGATGTGCCGTTGTATGGGACAAGGCTACCACTATCTGTTCGGCAATTTTGCGCAACTGTGGCATATCCATCGGGGAGGAGTTTTCTGTCGACTTTTGGCGTTGAGCCCTTAAAATTTTGAATATCTATTTTCAATAGAAATACCCCCTGGCCCTTTTTCTTCCGGTGTTTTTTCTATTGTCAAGCAATGACCCGAGAGCGGTATCAATCATGACGACAAAGGGCTGGTTTGCTAATTGCGACATCAATGATCCGTTCTCAATAGAAGCCAATACCGTATCGGATATTATAGCGTCGACATCACCTCTCCATGGTATTTCGTCGGTCAATTCAATTTTGCCGGGATGAGAAAAATATTTTCCGTGCAGGCTTCTTGTTTTGCCGTCGTCAGGGAAGAGCTGTATTGTTTTCCCGATTAATTCATAATATTTCGGCTGGGTAGTGTCGCCTATAAGATACCTTTCTTCACCGGAAGGTAATTGAGACAAGATAATAGCCGCAGAAGCTATCTCTGTTGGGGCATTTTCCACGTACCCATCATCAAGCCATGTCTCGCTATCGGTAAAAGTCGTAAAAACTTTAGTATATGGAAGCAACCATGGATCATTCGCCAACCCTCTGAAAGATTCCGGCAGAGAAAAGGCTCCGTTGATTGAGCTGATGTCAGAGAAATGATCTTGCACAATATCAGATCGTCTTGACATCAGGCGAATAAACAAGACATCAATTGCAATGTTCAGCGCATCAACAAAAGACAGCCCGCTTGTTTTTCCCATCTTTGCGATGCGGGGCATCAGTAGGTTAAACAGATCTTGCCCTGTCACGACTTCTCCGCCCTGTCTTGAGACGCAATCGCCGAAATGAACTTCTGGTAATACGTCATCGCCTTATCTCCTTCTGCCGCGTACTCTGCGTCTTTCCCGAATGCCCTAGATAGGACATAGTCAATCAGCGCCGTCTCGTAAACATCGTTGATTGTTATTGGGTCATCTATTGTTGGTATCTTTATCGGTATTTCAGACTGCACCACCTCAAGGCTTCCCTGATTTGAGGAAGGTTGTGGGGGATATACATAAAACACTCGTGGGTTGTTTATCTCTGCACAGGCAAATGTCACCTCTGAACTTTCCGGTGACGAGTGCCAGCCGGGAAGCATCTCGTCTAAAGTGCCTTTGATGATTTTTCTAGCGGCCTTACCGGGGGTTGTTGTGTCTTCCCCCATATTCCTGATCACATCGATGAAGACTATACCGGATAAAGTTTGCCTGGTTCCTGTTACCAACCGGATAACAGTGGTAACAGGGTTTATATCAGGTTTTACTCTTACTGCTTCTTTTTGTCCGTCGTTGAGCCAGTCAAGCAATTCAGCTTCACCCCACCTGGTTCCGTTTGGGTCGTTTAATATGATCCTTGCTTTGTCTATGATTGATGAGGCAAGGACGGTCATTCGTTTTCACCGATTAAATCAAAAACACGTTTTCTCATGTTTTCAATACCGTATCTTTTATCAAGGTTCACCTGAAAGTCTTTGAAACATTCAGACTCAATCTCATCTTTATCGTCTATTGCCCCGTACTTTTCACGCAGCCCAAGGCCTTCTACTGTTGGTTCGATAGACAAAGGTCTTTTTTTCGTTTCCGGAGCGACATACTTTCCATACATTTGCCCGCCGAATGTGCTCATAAAAAAATTAACAGCCCCGGGATTTGCGACCTCACAGACATAATGGCCGTGTTCGTTCGGGGCAAAGTCAAACCTTTTCCCGCAATACTGAACAGAAGTTACTCCGTCTCTTTTTATCAAACATTGAATCAGCATGTTTCACCTTGTTGGGGGCCGAAGCCCCCATTGGTTATTTAGGGGTGTAAAACAAAACACCCTTAATTGTCCCTGCCTGCGGAGTTGTTGCCGCTGTGACTATTTTTGCGGCAATGATCCTATCTGTATCTGATGCAGCCAACTGGAGACCAAAAACGTTAGCCGCCCTCACCACTCCACCGGCCTGTCCAACAGTAGACGCCGTAATGAAGTCGGTAGAAGCAACCAGGCCATCCCCGGCAGCGTTAAGAACTCCGACGGTAATGGTTATTGCTGTGCCTCCGTTGTCCAGGTCGTCTGCCTGGAGCATAAAATCAACAGGCGCATTCCCCGCAGGGAGATGGCACAACCAGACCAGATCGTTCTGTGCCAGAGTCGCCGGGACCTCATATTCTCCAACGGCGGCGACAATTTCCCCAGCCTCATAACAAGCGATAGACGGTTGGAGTACAGATGCTGCTTTAAAAGTTGCCATTTTATTATCCTCCTTATACCACGGCAGCGGCGGTATCTAACGCCATAATGCCGAAGTCAAGCCCATTGTAGGTCGTTTTCTTGAAGCCGAAGATGCAGTTTGACGAGATTATAGCCTTATCTCCGTTATCCCTTGACTCTTCATACCAATCGTATCTCAGGCCGGTTCCTGGAGATCCGAAAGCAAGCGCTCCGGCTTGGTTACCGAGGAACAGAGCTCTTGCTGCAGGAACATTCCCACCGGATCCGTAGTCGCTGAACCTGATAACGGCCTCATGCTCATGCAGCACTACGTTGTCATACATCCCTAGTCCGCCCTTAAATA
>JBJKOV010000317.1:0-13484 GCA_046707105.1 Thermodesulfovibrionales bacterium | reverse complement strand
ACCTGCCGCTTTGGAACCACACGATCACCACGACGGTCTTCACGCCTTACAACAACGGTCCTGACGAGCCGATAGACGGCGCAAGGCGTTCGCAGGCGATTGACAACTTCGACAAGATCGGCGCAGCCTCACTTCTCTGCCTCAGCTGCCATGACGGCACGATCGCCGTCAACACATACGGCCACACCCCGCAGAGCACCAAGACTCAGAGCGGAGGCGGCTCGACGATCTCGGCCGAATACAACATCGGCGCGCAGGGATACCTGTCGAACCATCATCCGATCGGCTTCGATTATGCCTCTGTTGCGGCTGTTGACGACCAGATTTACCAGGCCGACGCGGCAGTGTTCGACCAGACTCTCGACGGCGGAACGAACATCATCCCTGTATCCTCACTCCTGTGGGGCGGCAAGATGGAATGTTCTACCTGCCATGCTGTCCACAACAAGGGCAACACGGGTGAGAAACTGCTCTATGTCAGCAACATGAACAGTAACCTCTGCCTGTCCTGCCACAACAAGGGAACAAAGACTGCAACAATAGCCCAATAGTTTAAAGCGGGGGGAAAGAGAGATCTTTCCCCTCGCATCGCTAAAAAGTTGACGTCTTCTGCTGATGACGGTCCAATTCGTTATAGGACCTCGCATAATTTCAGTGTCATTTTCGGCTTAAATGAACCAAATCGTCAACCCTTCGTGAGAGGGGGACGGAAAGCGACGGATCTGCATAGACATGATGGCCGCGCTGCCGAAGGATAACTAGGCGGTGCGGCTTTTTTTTGGTGGTATCCTACGGTCGGCATTGTTAACGGAAAGAAGATGGAGGAGCAGCCATGAAGAAGAAGGTGAAGGATATTGTTCATGTCATCATGTGCAGATTCGACAGGCATGAATATGTTGTGAGGCTTAGATTAAACAAGAGATACGGACTGAAGACCTGCACGCACTGCGGCAAGTCTGAAGCGGCAGGGTTAAAATAGAGGGGGCTTCAGAGATAGCGGTTTAAATTTCTCCCGATTTCAGTCTTTAAAATCCAGAGTGAAACTGGCTGCATTTCGGAATATGTGCAGTTGCTTCCAAGTGACTGTACCCTAAGGCTGCGCAATTCGGCTTGAATTATTGATAGCCTCTTTGAAATACCCACCGACTCTTATATAACGTGTTCGAGATTATTACGCCAGTCAATATTCTCATGATAGTTGTGCATAATGTTCACGTGGGGAACGCACCGCGCGCGGCGCATCCCCTGACCGTGTCACATCATGCCCACTTTTTCCCGATCTCCTCGATGCCAGCCTTCTTCAAATCTTCTGGACTCATCAGGATCCGAAATTTACACTCGGCCTGAAAGTTGAGAAAGAAGGGTTCCGCAAATGAGGGTACATCCGACGGAGTTTGCATGTTAATCACAAATAGTCCACCGCGCTTCCCGTCTTGCTCAGTGAAGTATGCAGTCTCCGGCTTGATTGTTTCGAGGATACGCCCAATGATATCGCCCACCTTTCCGTTTCTGACCAGGGAATTGAACGGCTCAGGCGGGAATTCGACTGTAAGCAGCATTTTCATGAGATGACCTCCTTTTGTTTGCCTCTCTGTTTGTTCAGCACCTACTCGTTTCTATATATAATTTACACCCTTTTGATGCTGTTGTTAAGTGCCGGTTGCAGGAAAATATCGGGGGGCTGAGAATTATTCAGATCACCTCTGTCGGTCGACAAGTTTCGGGGGATGGCCTTCGGGGCTACTTTATCATGGAGGAGATGGCCTTGAACTCTGGGGACCCTGCTCTTCCGAGCAGCTGAAACAGGACCGTCTCGGTGCACGAGATCACAGCGCCGGCATCCCTCATGAATTCCAGCCCCACCCTGAAATTCTCTTTCGCCCTCGAACAGACCGCATCCCCGACTACGTGGACAGAATAGCCGTCTTTCCTGAGTCCAAGGGCGGTCTGAAGTACACACACATGGGTTTCCATTCCCGCAAGGATCACCTTCTTCCTACCTGTTTCCGACAGCCTCCCCCGGAACGAAGATTCCCCGCAGCAGTCAAACGTCATCTTCTCTACGGGGTCGTACCCGGCCATCTTTTCCCTTATCTCCGGGACGGTCGGACCAAGCCCCTTGGGGTATTGCTCGGTGAGTATAAGCGGAAGCCCGAGCAGATCGGCGCCTTCAATGAGGCGAATACAATTGGAGACAACCTTCTCCCTCTGCGTCATGACCGCCGCCAGACGCTCCTGCACGTCCACGATCACAACAACAGCATCGCTCCTGTCCAGAAAATACTTATCCATAAGTTGCCGAGTCAAGAAATCTTTTCACCACTGAGACGCGGAGTTCGCAGAGATTAAGTAAATTTTGTTTTTCGGTGAGAGGCCGGAAAACAAAAAAGCTGCCCACATGACAGTTCATATATTACTGCCCCTTCAGCGGGAACATATAATTTCACTCTCTGCGCCCCCTGCGTCTCTGCGGTAAGCTATTGCCTCGTTCATATTATTTGTACGGCATTATCTCCTACAATCTTTCCTTGACCAGCTTGTCGACAACCGACGGGTCGGCGAGCGTCGACGTGTCACCCAGCTCTTCCACCTGGCCCCAGGCTATCTTCCTCAGGATCCTTCTCATGATCTTTCCGCTCCTTGTCTTGGGCAGTCCGGGAGTGAACTGGAGCTTATCGGGAGTTGCTATCGGGCCTATGACAGTTCGCACATGTCCAACGAGTATCTTCTTCAACTCATCCGAGGGCGTCACCCCCTCCTTCAGCGTAACATAAACATAGATGCCCTCCCCCTTAACGTCATGAGGGAACCCGACCACCGCAGCTTCACAAACCGACTCATGGCTTACAAGTGCGGACTCAACCTCCGCCGTGCCCAGCCTGTGACCCGAGATATTGATGACGTCGTCTATTCTTCCCATCAACCAGTAGTCGCCGTCCTCGTCAACCCTCGCGCCCACACCGCTCAGATACTTGCCGGGGAATCTGGAGAAATAGACCTCCTTGATGCGCCTGTTCTCGGGGTCACCGAATGTCCCCCTCAGCATTCCCGGCCAGGGTTTTTCGATGACGAGATATCCGCCTTCGTTCTTCCCGGCCGCAGAGCCGTCTTCCTTCAGAACTTTCGGAACTACACCCGGGAATGGCCGGTTGGCTGAACCGGGCTTCAATGTCATGGCCCCGGGAAGAGGAGTTATCAGAATTCCCCCGGTCTCCGTCTGCCACCACGTGTCCACTATGGGGAGCCTGCCTCCGCCGACGTGAATGTGATACCACATCCAGGCCTCAGGATTTATCGGCTCGCCCACTGTGCCGAGAATCCTGAGAGACGAAAGGTCGTGTTTCCTGACCCAGGCATCTCCCTCTCTCATCAACGCCCTTATCGCAGTGGGCGCCGTATAAAAAATATTGACCTTGTGCTTGTCCACTATCTCCCAGAACCTTCCGGCATCGGGATAGGTCGGAACGCCCTCGAACATCAGGCTTGTAGCCCCTTCGGCCAGGGGTCCGTAAACAATGTAGCTGTGGCCGGTGACCCATCCTATATCGGCCGTGCAGAAATGTATGTCTTCCTCGTGGTAATCAAAAATCCATTTGAATGTCAGGTTGGTATAAAGGAGATATCCGCCCGTTGTGTGCAATACCCCTTTCGGCTTGCCAGTAGATCCCGATGTATACAGGATGAAAAGAGGGTCCTCAGCGTCCATCTGCTCAGGCTCGCAGTAATTCGAAATATCCGGAGCCCTCATCTCCTCATCCCACCAGACGTCCCTGCCGGGCTCCATGTCCATGCCTTCTCCGGCCCTGCTTACCACAATCATTTTTTCCACCGTAGGACATTCCTGCACCGCCACGTCGGCATTCGACTTCAACGCAACCTGTCTTCCCCCCCTGACGCCATGGTCTGCGGTGATCACCAATTTTGCCTTGCAGTCCTGGATCCTGTCTTTAAGAGCCTGGGCGCTGAACCCCCCGAAGACAATGCTGTGTATGGCGCCGATCCTGGCACATGCCAGCATCGCAATTGCAAGCTCCGGGATCATCGGCAGATAAATGGTGACCCTGTCGCCTTTTTTCACTCCGTGCTTTTTCAGGACGTTGGCAAACCTGTTCACCTCATGATACAACTGCTGGTAAGTGAAAGTCTTATAATGACCGTCGTCGGCCTCCCATATGATCGCGGCCTTGTTCCGCCTGGCCGTCGTGATGTGCCGGTCGAGACAGTTGTACGAGGCGTTTATCTTTCCGCCCTGAAACCACTTTATCTCCGGCTTTTCAAAGCTGTAGTCAAGGACTTTGTCCCACTTCTTATACCAGGTAAGCTGCTGCTCGGCCAACTCGGCCCAGAAGCCCTCGGGGTCCTCGACGGACCTTTTATATACCCTCTCATAATCCTCAAAACTCTTTATATGCGCCTTCTCGCTCAATTCCCTGGATGGGGCAAACGTCCTCTTTTCCGACGACAGAACATCGATATTTTTTGTATCGGCCATTTCATCCTCCTCTTTTATGTTATATACAAAGTGAGTGAATCTCAGCTTTCATCGACAACGTCAGCACGGCGTATGAGTTAATTCTATACATATCGCTGCGCCGCTGTCCAAAAGAATTTTTGATGTCTTACCGCAATACAAAATATCTAATCCATATATATACCGTGGCAATCGCAACCGTCATGACCATAATCGGCAATCCGTACAGGGCGAATTTCATGAACGATATTTTCCTGCCCGCCTTTTCGGACATTCCCACAACGATCACATTGGCCGAGGCGCCTATAGCAGAACCATTGCCGCCCAGACATGCGCCAAGCGCAAGTGACCACCAAACAGGCATGAGATCGGCATGCTGCAGGAGACTGAGTCCCGTCTCGTGCGGCCATATCCGGTGCGCCATATCGATTATAAGCGGGTTCATTGTCGCAACATAAGGGATGTTGTCGACAATCGCCGAGGCAAAGGCCGAAAACCACATAACGACCATGCTCGTCGCAAAAAAATTCCCCTTTGTCACCTCGATAACCTTCAACGACATCCACTTTATGAGCCCCACCTTTACGACGCCCCCCACGATGATAAAAAGCCCGATGAAGAAGAAAATCGTCGGCCACTCCACCTCGGCAAACATTTGGTGGGGTTCGTGGCTTCCCGACAGTAGAAGCAGCAGGCTCGCCCCGAAAAGCGCCACTGTTGCAGGCTGGAAATGAAGTGCTCCGTGAAACACGAAGCCTGCCAGCACCACCCCGAGAACGAAAAGAGACTTCCGGAGCATTACCGGGTCCTTTATAGCCTCACCCTCATTCATGGCCATGATCCTCTCCCTCAGTTCATCCCTCGACCGCAGCCGTCTGCCCCATATCAGCTTGATTGCGAAGAGGTAGAAGACCATGATCACGAGGATTATCGGAGTCAGATGGTAGACAAAATCCATGAAACTCAGCTGCGCCTTGGAGGCTATCATGATGTTCGGAGGGTCGCCTATGAGCGTCGCCGTACCCCCGATGTTTGAGGCGAGGGCACAGGAGATGAGATAAGGGATTGGGTCCACCTCCAGGGCATCTGCGATCAGCAGTGTTACCGGCGATATCAAAAGGACCGTTGTCACGTTGTCCAGAAGAGCGCTAAGGACCGCCGTTACGACTGCAAAAATCGCCATAATCCGGAATGGTTTCCCCTTGCCCCACTTTGCGCTCTTTATAGCGATATATTCGAAGACACCCGTCGGTCTCATGATATTGATAATAACCATCATGGAGATAAGGAGGAAGATAACATTCCAGTCCACTCCAAGTTCCTCCAGATGAAACGCCTCATGCTGTTGAAGGACCCCCAGGACAAGCATCAGCGATGCACCAACCAGCGCAGCGATCGTCTTGTGAACCTTTTCCGAGACGATAACGGTGTAGGAGAGAATGAATATGACCGTAGCGATCCAGAACGTATTACCCATTACCGCCCCGCGGCCCTCTCAGTCCCGGCGATCATTACCGCCATCCCGTTGCCTCGCGCATCGCCTTCGTGATCGCCAGAAATATGTCCCGCTCGTAAAGCATGCCCACAACCCTGCCGGTCTCGTCAACCACCGGCAGCCTCTTTATATTCCCTTTGACCATGTGATCGACACACTCCATGAGGGGCGCGTTCTCTCCCACTGTCATGACGTCCATACTCATTATCTCCCCGACCCTCTTTCCCGCGACCTTCCTGGCCATCTCTTCCAGCATGCCGTCCCATGTAAAGTCTCCCAGGTTCATAAGCGACATGTACGAAGGAAGAACCGCCTTGAGTATGTCCCTCATTGTGAGCATCCCCACCAGCTTTCCCGATGAGCTCAAAACCGGCAACCCCTTCACACCGACCTTCTTTTCCGCCCTCCTCGCCGAGACCAGCAACTTCACCGCCTCTTCAATGGTATTGTCCGGATTCAAAGAATCCTCCAACGGGATCATCAAGTCTCTAGCCTTCATGTTTCACCTCTCCTTGTAGTTCTGAAAACTTAATCCCTCAGAGTCACCGCACCAGCCGGCGTTGCGGGAAACCGCAACGGCATATCACCCCTGAAACGACTTATACCAAAAAATTTCAAAAAGTGGATGTAAGGGCATATGACGTCACGAGTCTTGATGCAGTCCGCTGTTTCTGCCATGGATATGGGCGGCCCTTACACGCATCCATATAAAAATCGCGCCTTTACAGCCTCCATTATACCATAGCAGATACAGGGGCCAAACCACCTCCTGCGGCGGCTCTCGGGTGCTGAAAAAGGGAAGGAACAGAAAGGCGCGAATGACCAGGCCGTAAATTGGCTCTTGACAAAAAAAACAGTGAGTTTCTAAAATCTTGGGGAAAATAAATAGACGGACGAGGGGAGGCATTGATGAACGAGCAGAAAACGAGGCCGCGAGGTCTTGCGGGATCGCCTTATGGCTTCGCATTTTTTTTTCTCGCCCTGTTTATTCTGACCGCGCCGGGCAGCGCACTGAGCGCACAGCAGAAGAATTCCTGTGTAACCGCAAAGTGTCACAGTACTATGGGCAAGGAAAAGTTCGTTCACGGTCCGGTCGCTGTCGGAACCTGTATGTCCTGCCACGTGCAGAAGGAAAAGCATAAGTTCGCGCCGATAAAAAGGGCCTCCGACTTTTGTTACAAGTGCCACGACAGGTTAGACACGAAGGCAACGGTACATCCGCCGGTGAAAGAGGGGGACTGCACGCTCTGCCATGACCCCCATCAGTCCCCGTACAAATACCAGCTCAGGGCGCAGGGATCGGCGCTCTGCCTGCAATGCCATGAAAAAAAGTTTGCCACCGGCAAATACATCCACGGCCCGGTGGCGGTGGGCGGCTGCATATTGTGCCACAATCCCCATCAGTCCGACTACCCCCGCATGCTCAAGGCGGCCGGCAACGATGTCTGCTTTCAGTGCCACACCGACAAAGAGGAGGAATTCAAAGGAAAGAAATTCGTCCATGCCCCTGTAAAAAAGGGCTGTATCAATTGCCACAGTCCGCATACCGGACAGTATAGATACAACCTGAATGCCGACGGATCGCGCGATCTCTGTCTGGGGTGCCACAAGGACAAGAAGGAATGGATAGCAAAGGTGAAGGTGAAGCACGGAGGCCTCTATACGGAGAAGAAATGTCTCGCCTGCCACGACCCTCATGTTTCGGATTATCCGGACCAATTGATAAAGCAGCCTATGGACTTGTGCCTCATGTGCCACGACAAGCCTCTTGACACGCCAAACGGCAGGATTCTGAACATGAAGGAGTACCTCGCCGAAAACAAAGACGTCCACGGTCCTATCAGACAGAAGGACTGCTCCGCATGCCATAACCCTCACGGGTCGGACAACTTCAGAATACTCAGAAAATACTTCCCCCCGAAGTTTTACGCGCCTTTCGATGTCAAAAACTATGAGCTCTGCTTTACCTGCCATGAAAAATCTCTGGTATTGGAACCCAGGACCACGACATTGACCGGCTTCAGAAATGGCGACCAGAACCTGCATTATCTTCATGTCCATAGAGAGAAGGGCCGCACATGCAGGGCATGCCACGACGCCCATGCTACGAACAACCCAAAGCATATAAGGGACGCTGTCCCCTTCGGAACGTGGGAATTGCCGACAAATTTTGAGAAGACGGCCACCGGGGGGTCCTGCCTCCCGGGTTGTCACCAGAGATTCGCATACGACAGGAATGAACCGGTCAAGAACAGATAGGTACCGTACGTTGAACTCGTCAATAAAGGCGGGAAGAAAGTTTCCGCTTCTGGCTGTCGTTTCCCTGTCTCTTTGTTGTCTTCTGACCTCTCTGGCCGCCACGACTGTCAGGGCACAGCAGAATGGCGCCGAACTTTCAGGTCCGGCATTCAAAGATGCCCTCACCTTATACAATGAGGGCGCCACCGACAAAGCGATTGAAAAGATGCGAGAGGTGATAAAGAACAACCCCGATAATGCCGATGCCTATGAAGAAATGGGATACATGTTTTTGAAAAAAAGGGAGTTTGGCGATGCCTTAAGCGCCTTTCGTTCCGCACTGAAGATAAACCCCACCATGAGAACTGCCAGGACAGGCGTCGGCCTGACGCTATACGAAAAAGGGGACCTCGCCGGGGCTGAATCGGCGCTGACCGATGCCCTTGCGCTGAACCCGTATCCGTCGAGGGCCCATTATGCTCTCGGTCTCGTGTACGAGTCTCGCAAAGATTATGAAAAGTCGATTCGGGAGTATAAAGAGGGACTGAGGACCTACAAAAGAGGCAAGAAATGACAACCATGGGCGGCAAAAAGAGTTTTTTATCACTCGCCGTCACGTTTGCCATCATCGCAATGATCACCCTCTTTACCTATTCGGCCAATGCGCAGGCCCTGCTTCAGACAGGGAAGGAGGCTCCCGGTTTTTCCCTCAAGGACATTGAAGGCAAGCGGATCGAACTGTCGCAGTATGCGCATAAGAAGGCCGTTGTTCTTCTTTTCTGGGCGACCTGGAGCGACAACTCCAGGAAGGCGCTGAAAAGGTTTCAGGAATTTTACGAAAAGTACGCCGACAGAGGATTTCAGATTGTCGGAATAGATGTCGACGAGCAGACAATCTCCGTGGAAGACCAGGAGAAGATAAAGAAGACCATTCAGGAAACGGGGGTCTCATTTCCAGTGCTCCTCGACAGAGGGCTGGATACCTTCCATGCATACGGCATCATAGCCATCCCCTCGACTATTGTGATAATGGATGGGAAAATAACGTACGAACTGCCCGGACTTCCCCTTGTTGGAACGGAAGACATGTTCGACTACCTCCGGGGCATCGCCGGGGAAGTACCGCACAGTAAGGCTGAACCTGGCTACAGGCCCCGCTATGACGCCATTGCCGATGCCAATCTGGCCAAAAGATTTGCAAAGGAAAAGATGAACGCCATGGCCTACCCCTTCTTCAGAAAGGCCATAGAAAAAGACCCTAAATATATGCTTCCCTACGTGGAATTGGCGAAACTGTATGAGTCCGACGGAAATACGCAAGAGGCCGAGGCCACGCTCAGGAAAGCCCTCGCCATAGACGGCGGCAATGTGGCGGTGATAAGCGAACTAGGCTATCTTCTCACGAAGTCGGGCAAAATACAGGAGTCCCTCGACCTACTTTCCAGGGCGGCAGAGAGGGATTCCTACACACCCTCCCACTACTATTACGCTTACGCGCTCGGGAAGGCAGGCAGGCTCAAGGAGTCATTCGCCGCCTTCGATAAGGCGCTGTCCCTCAATCCCTTCGAAGTCAAAATATATCGCTTGCGGGCGGAGATTTATGAGGAGAACAAGATGCTGAAAGAGGCTGCCTCGGACTATAGGAAGGCATTGGAACTCACTTTAAATATAGATCCTTCGGTCATCAGAGGACCCGCTCTGACAGGCTCCAACTGACCTCAGTCGCCCTCAGAAATCCACAGGCCTTCCCGTACCCGCTTTATCCGCACTTCCGGACCTGGGTGCGTCCATATGGATAATTTACCTTTCTCGTGTTATCCTTCTCTCATGCCGAAAAAGCGCTTCCTCTATCAGTTAAGTCTCAGTCTCCGGCGTTGAACTTCAATAGCGAAGATTCAGGCGTAGCGCATCGCCGCGGGGCAAAAGCGCCCTGCAGCGAAACTCACGACCGGCGCCGGTCAGCCGTTCAACGTGTGCGATCCTGTCTGCAGTGGCTTGACTGGCGTGTCGTCGGGATGATTCTCGCTCTCAGGGTGGTGTATTACTTCTACGCCACTCAGGCCTTTCAAGTGCTTACGAATTCACGGATTGGAAGCTTTGGGAGATGGCTTTCGATCTGGAACCACTGGGATGCCGTCCATTACCTCAGCCTTGCACGAAACGGCTACCAGGCAACCGGCGAGGCCAGGTTACTTATCATATTTTATCCACTCTTTCCCTGGGTAATACGGCTGGCAGCGCTGGTTTTTGGAAACTACATCCTCAGCGCACTCGTAGTTGTGGGAATCGCATCCGTGGCAGCGGGGCTTCTGCTAAAGGAATTGGTTCAGCTTGATTACCCGCGCGAGACAGCCTATCAGGCCGTCTGGTTCATGTTTATATTTCCGGGCAGTGCGGCGTTATACCTTCCCTATTCAGAAAGCGTGTTGCTGGCCTTTGCTCTGGGATCTTTTCTGGCAGCACGAAAGGACCGCTGGGCAATGGCCGGAATACTGGGAGGATTGGCTTCCCTGAGCAGGATTAACGGAATGGTGTTAATACCGGCGCTAATGGTTGAGGCCGGACACCAGTTCTATCTTACACGACGCTGGCGCCCGCAGTGGCTCGCGATAGGACTGATCGCTCTCGGAGTGCTGGGCTTCCTGGCCCTTAATTACTGCGTCCTGGGCGATCCGTTAATGTTTATGACCTACCGGAGAGAACACTGGTTTCAGGCTCTGTCGTGGCCATGGACCGGTATTCGGGCAACGATTGGAACGGCACTGCACGGGTCGGGGGAGCGAGGGGCTATAATTGGAGTGCAGGACCTTCTATTCATAATTCTGGGCTTCGCCGGCACGGTCTGGGCCTGCTTCAAGTTGCGGCCGTCTTACGCGGTGTGGATGGCCTGCAACTGGTTGATGTTCACCAGCACAGGTTTCATCATAGGAGTATCCCGCTTTTCAGTGCTTATGTTTCCTCTCTATCTTCTATTCTCCAGGCTGTCAGCCAATCGCGTATGGTACATGGCAATCACAGTCTGGTCATTATTATTCCTGGCTCTCTTCACCGGTCTGTACGTCGAGGGCCACTGGATATTCTGAGGATTTTACCTCTTTGCGTTATTTCCGGCGAAACATGTTCAACGTCAGCGATGATTCATGCTAACTTATTAAGAAGGACGCGCTTTACCAGACTTGACGGGATAGGAAGAATAGATCCCCGCGTTAGCGGGAATAACAGACGGAACCGGCGGATTCGGATAACAGTGAAATATTTATTACTGGCATGTACAGCATCGTTTTTGATAATTTCCAGCGCCTTTGCCGGAAATTACATGGACGTAACACCGGCGTACAAACTGAATTTTCCCGCCGATTTCTTCTACAGGAAAGACTTCAGACTGCAGTGGTGGTATTTTACCGGACATCTTCGTGATGAAAGGGGTCGGGAATATGGTTACGAACTCACTTTTTTTGTGGCAGGCGTTCAAAAAAGAGCGTATAAGTCGCGCTTTGGCGTGGATAATATATACATTTCACATTTCGCCCTTTCCGATGTAACCACCGGCAAGTTCTATTTTGCCGAAAAGGCCGACTCAGGCGCCTACGGTTTCGCCGGCGCAGACAGTGACAGCCTTAAAGTCTGGGTTGGGGACAACATACTTGAGGGTTCATTGAAGATGATGCATCTCGTTGCGCGAGCCGGTCACAATGCGTCCATAGATCTTTTTCTCATTCCCGACAAGCCGCTCGTCCTGAACGGAGAAAAGGGATATTCCAGAAAATCAGACGAGTCTCCTCTCATGGCTTCCTATTATTTCTCCTATCCGAGACTCGGCACAAAGGGACGCCTTACGCTCGGCGGCACCACACACCAGGTCAGCGGAGATAGCTGGTTCGACAGGGAGATGTCGTCGAGGGGACTTGCGAAAAATGAAACCGGATGGGAGTGGTTCGCCATTCAACTGGATGACGGCCGTGATATAATGCTTTATATCCTCCGCCATAAAGACGGCTCTATTGACCCCTTTTCCGGGGGGACGTTCGTTCTCAGGGACGGCGCTTACAGGCCTATTTCCTTAAATGAATTCAGGGTGACCGTTCTGGACCATTACCGTTCGATAAAAACCGGGGCCCTTTATCCTTCAAAGTGGGAGCTGGCAATACCCGGGGAAGGCGTGAGACTGGTCGTTACCCCCCTTATGCAAGACCAGGAACTGACTGGAACGCCTGCGACGGGTCCGGCATACTGGGAGGGGACCTGCAAGGTCGAAGGCACTGAAGGGGGGCGTGCTTACGTGGAGCTGACGGGATATTGAAGCAGCATGGCGGGGAGAAACCTGTTTGAACGGTAAATTCTTTCGAGAGAACTGATAATGATAGAACTTAAGGATGTAGAAAAGAATTACGGCAGCGCCCGCGTTTTGAGGGGCGTAAACCTGCGTGTAGAAGCGGGAGAATTCATAGCGGTTACCGGAAGTTCCGGATCGGGAAAGTCGACGCTCCTCAACCTCATCGGCGGCATGGACAGGCCCGATAAGGGCTCAATCTCGGTTGGCGGCGGAGCAATCTCCTCTTTCACGGACGAACAATTAACGAGGTACAGAAGGGAGAAGATCGGATTCATCTTTCAATTCTTCAACCTCCTCCCCAATTTGACCGTCTTCGAAAATATTCAAATGCCGCTGCTGCTTAAGGGTGGGGATGATGAAGAAAAGGTCAGGTCCATCATACTGCGTGTAGGGCTGGACGGGAAATCGCCGAGATATCCGTACCAGCTTTCGGGCGGCGAACAGCAGAGGGTCGCCATCGCTCGCGCCCTGATTCACGACCCCGAACTCATTCTGGCCGACGAGCCGACAGGAAGCCTTGACAGCAGGACCGGCCTGATGATCATGGAACTCATAAGAGAACTGGCGGGGGAAACGAAGAAGACCGTTATTCTCGTCACTCATGAAGTAAGCATATCAGCCTTCGCCCGCAGGAGTGTACGGCTCAAAGACGGCATTATAAACGCCTCGGTCGAAAAGGATATTCCATAAGTATTCCAATGAACATATATCAAGGGCTGCTGCAGGAATTATGAGGGCCGGACCGGCGGATTAATGAAATTCACGGAATCGGTAAGACTTCTCGTTCTGAGAAATATCAGGTCGGAGAAATTTCTGACCCTTCTTGCCGTTATCGGCATCGCCCTTGGCGTAGGACTTTTTGTCGGGGTGAAAGCGGCCTCCGACAAGGCGTCCTCGTCCTTCGAGGCAGATGTCAGGGGAATCACTCCCAGCACCGGCCTCGAAGT
>JBJKOV010000316.1:0-13729 GCA_046707105.1 Thermodesulfovibrionales bacterium | reverse complement strand
AAGCCTTCAAAACATAAAACTTCAGTAAATGTGCCATTGTTGCTAAAAAATTTCAAAGAAAGTGCAACTAAGTCGATCAGAATTTTTCCGTCAGTTCCAATGATCTGGCAGATGCGACTCGGAGGACGATGTACATAGTCCTGGTGTAAGTGGACTGGCACAGACCGGCCTTCGATTTTGTACTCCATCATTATACTGGCGGTGTCTTCCACGTCTATCTCCAAACTGCTGAGGTGACCGCCTATAGCAAAAATACGTCTAGGCAACCCAAAGAGAGAGTAAAGATAGTCGAGTTCGTGAATTTGAGAGAGGATGACACCCCCCCCAAGGTCCTTTCTTGACGCATACATTAGTTTATAGTCTTCGTACTTGTGCCATCCCGGCAGATATTCTCCAACCTCAGCATGCACTGCCAAAATTCTGCCGATCGCCTGTTGCCGAAGAAGAGAACGCAGACGTTGAATACAGGGATGAAAACGCATTTGATACCCCATCAAGGTTATGAGATTTCGACTTTCCACGATGTCAATAAGTTCCTTAACACCCTCGTAATTGTGGGATAAAGGCTTTTCGATAAATAAATGGCAGCCCGCCTCAGCTGCTGCCATCGCTGTAGGGACATGCAGGCTGCTTGGATTGCATATAAAAACAGCGTCAGGTTGCTGACCTAGAGCCTGATCCAGCTCACGATATGTGCTAATGTTGTATTTTTCTTCAACAGCACCGCCTTGCTCTACCTCTAATCTGTCAGTCAGCACTGGAGAATCTCTCCGGACACGATAAGCCATAATTTCTACTTCAGATCCCAGCAATGTTCGCAGGTTACGGACATGGCGTTGCCCAATCCCGCCCAGACCAACCATCAAGATCTTCATATCAGTTCCTCTTTTTACGATATATCACAAAGCGGCGATGGTAGTATGCCACTACGACATCTTATCATAAACACTGTGGTTAGACTGACTTTCGCCGTCACGCAAATATTCCCTGATAAACATTCGGTTTTTCTGCGTCCATTTTACTTCATCTCCCGGGGCGCCACGTGCTGCCTGGAGAATAAAATCACCCTTATAACCCACACCTTTTAAACAATCAAAAAGAGCTGGAAAATCTGCATTGCCATGACCCAATGGCACTGTCCCACCGTTTCGGATACGATCTTTAATATGCACGCTGCCCACGCGGCCACCATAGGCTGCAAATTCCTCATTTGGGTGGAAACCAAGAGCAGCACTGTTTCCTGAGTCATAATTGATTTTCAGCATAGGGTGGGGTACACATGCAAGCAACTTGGCGACTTCGTCAGGGACAAGGGATGTCTCTATATGAATTTCCACGCCGGTCTCATCTGAAACTTTGAGCACCTGTTCCAGCGTCACGATAACACCCTTCAACTCGGAATCCGTATCGATTCGCGAGGCATCAACAAACGGTAAGACCAGTCGGTTTATGCCAAGTTGCTGACAGCGTTGCATTAGCCAGAGCAAGGTATCTACCCGGGTTCCCAGCTCTGCGTCCTTTACGCGTACAAGTGGTTTGTCCATAAAATAGTCGGCGCACAGGGAAAGGACTTGAATGTTGTGCTGCTTGGACAGCATTCTCATTTCTTCAATACCCTCTTTTTTTGAGATGGGATTGACATCTGCTCCGTACAGGTCATATATCCACTCAATGCATTCGAGACCAGCCTCAGCGGCAAGAGGAAACTCCTCCTGCCAATTACTGCGGGGGAAGCACTGTATTCTGCCGTCCACAGAAGGCGTCAACCTCCCCTGCATTATTCCTATACTATTCAATTATTCTCCATATAAGCTTCAATCTTGAATTTAACCTCTTCCAGGACTCGGCTTACGTCTTGAAAACTCGGCCTATTCCTCGAGCGGAGGAATGATCATATTACTTAGAAATTCTTCACGTTCAAGAAAAGGCCATAAGTCCTCTAAAGGTTTACTGAACATAGAACCATCAGCTTTTACGGCCGAGGAAACTCTCGGCGCAATAGGTTGGCTGGGATCAACCATAACCTCGCATACAATTGGCCCCGGCGCTTTCAATACTTCCCGGATATGCTCACGCAGGCCGGTGTGATCAAGTAATCTGGTAGCAGTGATGCCATAGGCTGTTGCTACCCTGACAGTGTCTGGCACTGACAATCCGCTTGAGGCATCACAGCCCACGAGACGGCCCTGGAAATGATTACGTTGCATATTCCTGATAGATGCGTAACCTTGATTGTTCAGCACAAAGTATTTAATGGGAAGGTTTAGACGTTTAACTGTTTCCAATTCCTGAGCATTCATGTGGAAACCGCCATCTCCATCCACTGTAATAGTACGTTTCCGACCGCTGGCCAGGCACCCACCAATGCTTGCCGGGATACCAAAACCCATGGAGCCAAGCCCCCCTGTGCTAAAAGCTCGCTGACCTTCCTTTGTCTTGAACGACAGCCAAAATGTGTCAATCCCGGCGCCGGAACTCCCCGGAATTATCAAGTCGTTACCGGTCAACTCCTCGGATAGCAGAGCCGTTAAGACATAGGTGTTCACATATCTGCCTTGCTCCCAATACTCAGGAAGAACGACGGGGTATTTTTGTTTCCACTCTTGACATCGCAACAGCCATTCTTTTCGATCCCTGTCTTTGATCAATTTTGTCTGTGTGATCATTTCCCTGACAAAAGCCCCCGCATCGGCACAGACAGGGACATCAATTGTCGTTTTGATTTTTTTGATTTCAGAAGGATCAATATCAACCACGATCTTCCTGGCTGCTCGCGCGAAGTTTGCTTGATTAAACCCGGTCACATCGAAATCAAGGCGCGCGCCTATAGAAACCAGGCAATCAGAATTCTGCATAGTAAAGTTTGCGCCACGGGATGCAAGAATGCCCGGCTTACCAAAGAATAATGGGTGTTCATCTGCAACGAGATCACTGCCTGCCCAAGTAGTCAACACCGGTATGCCTAGAATATCCACAAGTTGAGAAAAGTCTTCTTTCGCGGCAGAATAGTGCACTCCGTTGCCGGCAAGTAGCACAGGCCGATCTGCTTCATTTAAAAATTGAATGGTTCGCCTAACTTGCTCGGACAATCGTAATGACTTGTCTGAATTGGGAGCGGCTGTTTCACTGGCATCAAGCCCTTCAAGATCATCTGGTTCAATGTGTGCCGCCTGAACATCCAGCGGAATATCAAGCCACACCGGACCTTTTCGATCTGATTTGGCTAAATAGACAGCTTTTTCCAGATGATATCGAATAGTTGACGGATCAATCACTGTAACAGCATATTTTGTTATCGGTTTTACAATGGAGACGATATCAAGTTCCTGCGGTCCTATCTGCCGTACCGCCAAATCACCTTTCATATCAGAGCGTTTTACTTGTCCCGAAAGAATCAGGCATGGTGTAGATGCGAGCCAGGCGGCGGCAACTCCCGTTATCGCATTTGTCCCGCCGGGGCCTGTGGTAACCATGGCAACTCCGAGATTATTAGTTACCCTTGCATAAGCTTCCGCAGCTATCGCACATGCCTGCTCATGCAAATTGCAAACATATTCTATATTTTTACAACGCCCCAATGAATCCACTAAATGCATAGCCCCACCGCCCGGCAGCATAAACACATGTTTGACACCCTGATTTGCAATGAAGTGAAAAACGTAATCAGACAGTTTCATTATGCTGGTTCTCCAGTCTTATCCGACAAAATTAGGTCCAGCAACTCTCGAACTGCTCCTCGTCCGCCAGCGCTTCTCATCACCAATTTTGCTTTATTTAGAGCAGCCTTGTGCGCAGTTGCCGGCGCCGACGCCAAACCAGCCAAATCCATTGCCGGCACGTCATTAATATCGTCTCCCATAAAGCATATCTCTGACATGTCAAGATGATATTTTTCAGCAAACGAACTAAGGGCGGAGGCCTTATCTTTGCACCCTTTGTAAATATCCACAATACCCATTTTTTGGGCAAAACGATCTACCAACAGACTGTCCTCCCCTGATATCAGGGCAAAGATCAACCCGGCCTTTCGTCCCATGGACACCCCCATGACATCGGCAAACGAGAAGCTCTTGTATTCCTCGCCGTTGGGACCCCAAACAAATGTGCCGTCTGTCAATACGCCATCAACATCCAATGCGACAGCTTTTATACTGTTCACAGATTTATCCCTTGCGTCTCAGCTTCTTAATGATCGGTTTTTCGCGTTCAATGACACGCTTGATCCCGTCCCCCAGTGATGACTCCACTAATCTTATCTCGCCGAGCATTTTGATTACACCGCTGGGACCCAGTGACGCCGCCTGATCGGAGCCCCACATGGCCCTGTCAAGAGTGATATGCCGCTCCACAACACAGGCGCCCAAGGCAGCTGCAGCAACTGATGTTGCTATTCCTGTTTCATGTCCGGAATAACCGATAGGCAAACCGTAACGCCGCTTTAGCGCAGGAATAACCGACAGGTTGAGTTCGTCGTAGTTGGCCGGATAGGTGCTCGTTGCATGCAAAACTACCAGATCTTCCTTGCCTAGAACCTCGACCGCATGATCAATCTGCTCTATAGTACTCATTCCTGTCGATAGGATTATCGGTTTCCCTTTAGCTCTTGTATGACGAAGAAGGTTGTCATCCGTCAGGCTCGCAGAGGCAATTTTGTAGCATGGTATATCGAACTGATCGATGAAATCGACGGCACCCTCATCCCAGCACGAGGCAAACCAAACAATATTTTTTTCCCTGCAATAACGATCGATTTCCTGATATTCTTCAATCTCGAATTCCAGGCCATATTTCAGGTCGCCGTTCGTGTCCCCGAAGGGGCTTTCACGGGGCGCGGCCAATTCTTCCGGCTTATAGACCACCTCTATGGTGCGCTTTTGAAACTTGACAGCGTTGCATCCCGAAAATTTTGCAAGGTCTATCAACCTCTTTGCAATGTCGATGTCGCCATTATGGTTGATGCCGATTTCCGCTATGACGTAACACGATTGCCCATCCCCTATAATGCTGTTGCCGATCTTCACAGTTGCCATTACCTAATCCTCCCTTTATAGGCTATTACACATTGACCACTCTTGTCAGTCTTTCCGCATTGAGTACCAGCGGATAGTCCTTCGGATTGCCTCATGCAAGTCAATGTTCTGCTTCAGCCCCAACTCACGTCGAGATCTCAATACCGATGGAACATAACGCTCTGCAGGTTTGCCTAGTGACGCCTCTCCTGCTATGAGCACTTTATTGACTGGCAAGAAGTGTGCCACTTGACTTGCGGTATCGGCAATAGTTACCCCGACATCGGAGCCTACATTATAAGGACGGCAGGAAATCCCTCTCAAGAGAATGGTCCAAAGCCATATGGCCAGGTCGGCCGCATATAAGTATGACCGATATGGGGTCCCATCTCCTCTTACCAGGACCGGCTCGTTATTAAGCACATTGCCTATGAAATTTCCTATAGCGTAATTTGCATCAAGCCGCATATAAGGCCCGACAAAGGTAAAACAGCGCGCAATTTTTGAAGCTATACCGTATTTCTGATAGTCACTGCATAAGGTTTCTGCAATGAACTTGCCTTCCCCATGGGCGAATCTGAATTCAGAGCTATCTCGAACACCTTCATAAGTTTCCGGCAGATACGTCAATTCGGAAGGTTGAGGCCCGTAGACTGTCCCGGAACTTGTGAACAGGAAATCATGTGCCCCGCAATGCCGGGCAAAATCCAGAGTGTGCCTCGCGGCCAGAATAATTGCGTCTTTCACATCCGCAGCATTCTCTTCGTTGTCCGGATAATCAGCGGCTTCATTTGAAGCATGGATAACGTGAGTAAATCTTTCATCGGGAAATTCGAATGTCTTTACATCACCGGTGTGGAATTTGATCGCAGGATGGAAAGCAAGATGCGGCGCTTTCTTCCTGAATGCTTCAGGATTACGTGTCAGAACGGTTGCAGACGCGTTCAGCTCAAGCTTCTTGTCAGCCCAGGCAAAACTCTCGAGCAGCCAGCATCCGAAGAAGCCTGTTCCGCCCGTTATAAAAATTCGTTGTCCCCTGAGCTCGTCCCATAGTTCCCCGGTGTTGTCAAGGATGTAATCCAGGTCTTCCCTTAATCTGTTTTCTGCATGCGGACTTTTCATCTTTCTCCGTGGAATTGTTACATGAGCTCAATAGTTATTCTGAAGCTTATACCTTTCGGCAAAACGGCATCTTCATTTCTTGGCATATTCCCTAATCGTCTCACCCATGAAAGAGATCATGTCTTCTGTTAATCCGGGATACACACCGAACCAGAATGTGTCCTTCATGATTCTGTCTGTATTGACAAGTTCCCCGGCGACCCGGAAGCCCTCTCCTCTTGCGCTCATCCCGCCGAAACAGGGATGCTTGAGCAGGTTCCCGGCAAAAAGCGTCCTCGTCTGAATGCCCTGAGATTCGAGTTGCTGCACCATCTCGTCGCGCGAGAAGGCGCTCTCACTTCTTACAGTCAGCGCAAAACCGAACCAGCTGGGGTCTGAACCCGGGGTCGGCTCCGGCAGAATAAACGCCTCCGACAGATCGTGCAATGATTCCCGCAGTCTCTGCCAGTTCTTTTTCCGGGTCTCGACAAATCCGTGCAGCTTCTCCAGTTGCGCGCAGCCTATGGCCGCCTGAAGGTCCGTCGCCTTCAGGTTGTATCCGAAATGGGAATATACATACTTATGATCGTATCCGGCGGGAAGTTCTCCGAATTTCCGTGAGAACCTCTGCTTACACGTATTATCACTGCCGGGCGGACACCAGCAGTCACGCCCCCAGTCGCGGAAGGACTCTACGAGCCTCTTCAACTCGGGATCATCCGTATAAACAGCGCCCCCCTCTCCCATTGTCATGTGGTGCGCCGGATAAAAACTCGACGTTCCCATATGTCCTATGGCTCCTGTATACTTCCATTCACCCTTTAAAAAAAAGCGTGCGCCCAGCGCGTCGCAGTTGTCTTCGATCAGCCAGAGGTTATTCCTGTCACAAAAATCCATTACCTGTTTAAGATCGAAGGGATTGCCGAGAGTGTGCGCAAGCATCACAGCCTTTGTTTTTTCTGAGATGGCCTTTTCAAGCTGGGAGCATTCTAAGTTATAGGTAGGGAGAGAAACGTCAACGAAGACCGGTATCGCGCCAAACTGGACTATAGGGGCAACAGTGGTGGGGAAAGCGGCCGCCACGGTGATGACTTCATCTCCCTTCTTGATTCTCCGTTCCCCAAGTTCCTCAGCGGTCAGGGCCATAAAGGCCAGGAGATTGGCCGAAGAGCCGGAATTGGTAAGCGAAGAGTATTTGACGCCCAGAAACTCCGAAAGGTCCTTTTCGAACTTCTGCGCGTATCGACCGGCTGTGAGCCAGAAATCCAGGGAGGCATCGACCAGGGCGGCTATCTCATCCTCGTCGAAAACCCGACCCGCAAAAGGTATACGGTCACCCGGCGCAAATTCCTTGCGCCTCCCGTGCACGGCCTCATAGTATCGTATCGCGGCCTGTATCGCATCTTGCCTCAGTTCTTTTTCCAACGCCTGGTCCGTCATGTCAGCCCTTAGCCGGTCCGCCGATATAATCGGCTATCTGTTTCAGGCATACTGTTTTCATATCTTCGCCCCGCTCATATGCCTTGGTCCATTCGACAATGCTGTCGACTGTTCGCTCCAGCTGCCAGCGGGGAAGCCAGCCCAATTCGGACCTGGCCTTGGAGCAGTCCAGCTTAAGTTGAAGCGCCTCATGAGGATGATCAGCCGTGTCTGCTACATAAGACGCCTCCTTTCCCCACTGCTCGCAGATCCTTCCGACAAGCCATTCGACCGTCTTCACGTCGCCATCGGCGGGGCCAAAATTCCACGCACCTGAATATCCCGGGCCGTCCTCACTGAGTTTCTGGGCAAGCAAAAGATAGCCCCCCAGAGGTTCCAGAACATGCTGCCATGGCCTCACAGCAACCGGGTTTCTTATAGTTATCTTCTTCCGTTCAAGGATTGCTCTCACGCAGTCGGGTACCAGCCGCTCTTCAGCCCAGTCGCCTCCGCCTATGACGTTCCCCGCTCTTGCCGAAGCAATGCCCACGCCGTGGACATGATATTCCGAGGGATTAAAAAAGGCGGCCCTGTAAGAAGACGTGACGAGTTCTGAACACGCCTTGCTGCTCGAATAAGGGTCATGCCCTCCAAGAGAATCGCTCTCTCTATAGCCCCACAGCCACTCCCTGTTCTCATAGCACTTGTCGGAAGTGACGTTTACAATCGCCTGTATCCCCGGGCAGTTTCTTGCTGCCTCGAAAAGACTTGCGGTGCCGATGACATTCACGCGGTAGGTTTCAACAGGCGATACATAAGATTTCCGTACCAGAGACTGTGCAGCCAAATGTATAACAACTTCAGGGGCAGCTGCTGAAACGGCCTTCTTCAATCCCGCGTAATCACATATGTCTCCTGTTACTGAATCCACAAGCCCGCCTAATCCGGCGATCTCGTAAAGACTCGGAACGGTATGAGGCGGCAACGCGTACCCGGTGACCTCCGCTCCAAGGGCATGAAGCCAGAGACAGAGCCACGAACCTTTGAACCCGGTATGACCGGTGATGAATACCCTTTTCCCTCGCCAGAAACGCTTGTCGATCATACGGCTTCCGCCATCCACTGAATTATTCCCATACCTTCCAGGGCGGAGTTCCCGAAGTCCAGAGGTTTTCCAGTTCCAGTTTGTCTCTCAGAGTGTCCATCGGCTTCCAGAATCCATAATGCCTGTAGGCAAGCAACTGATTGTCCCTGGCCAGTCGCTCAAGAGGCTGTTTCTCCCACAGAACGTCATCTCCCTGGAGATATTCGATGATCTCAGGTTCAAGGACAAAAAAACCGCCGTTTATCCATGCATTGTCCCCTTTCGGCTTTTCCTGAAATGCAAAAACGCTGTCGCCGGAATCGACGCTCAGGGCGCCGAACCGGCCTGATGGCTGAATGGCCGTTATCGTGGCCAGCCTTCCATGACTTTTGTGAAATTCGAGCAGCCTGCCGATGTTCACGTCGCTGACACCATCGCCATAAGTGAGCATAAACGTCTCATTCCCGATATATTTCCCCACTTTCCTGATTCTGCCTCCGGTAAGAGTATTTAAACCGGTATCGACAAGAGTCACCGACCAGGGCTCAGACTTTGAATCGTGGATCTGTATCTTGTTCTTCTGCAAATCTATGGTAATATCGGATTGATGCAGGAAATAGTTAGCAAAATATTCTTTTATGATGTATCCCTTGTATCCCAGGCAGACGATAAAATCGTTGAAACCGTAATGTGAATATAGCTTCATTATGTGCCAGATGATCGGTTTTTCCCCGATCTCGATCATCGGTTTCGGTTTCAGATGAGATTCCTCACTGATCCTGGTTCCAAAACCGCCTGCCAGCAGCACGACCTTCATAAACAGAACCGCCTCAAATGTTCCTCCGTTAATGGGATATTATAGTTAAAACAACCACTCTTTTGCCATTACCAGCGATAAAGGAATCTGTTTGAGGAAATTAGAAATCAGTCTCCCCTGATCCTCGCCTTAAGAGAGGCAAATATTCTTTTCCTCTCCCCTAGCTGAAGAGGGTTGGAGTTGGATATTTTCAGGTCAATGACAACCTTTTTCCGGGGCATGCGTAAAACAGGCAGCGGTTTCAGAGAAGGATTTGACACGAACAGGCACGAAAAGTTTCGTCCGCGGCGGATATGAGATCGGCTTTCCCGCCGCTTGAGCCATTATTATCCCTCAGAACCTTGCGTTTATGCCGCGCAACAGATCGTGCCGCTCTATGTACCTGTATTTACGCTCGGCCTCTTCTTTTCTGCCCATAACGGAGAGCACCTTGTATTCGAGGATGTTGGCTACCATGCCCCTTCTTCCCCGGGGATCTTCGGTCTCAAGGGATTTGAGGAAGAGCAGCGCCTCCTTCGTCCTGCCCTCGTCAAGGAGATGTCTGACATACGGCCCCAGATACGCCTTGGGGTCACCAAGTGAGAAGGATTCCATCAGCATCTTCCTCCCCTCTTCCATGTCTCCCCGCCTTTCCAGTATATCGCCGTCAATAATACAGCCGAGTGCGTAATGGTTAACCAGCTCCACGGCAAGAAAGTCCTGAAGATAGGGGAGCTTTCTTATATACTCGTAATTTAGAAAAGCATTGGCCCTGATGAACCGGTCGTCGAGCTCGACACTTGCAGGGACATCGCCCTTCGGGTAGAGGGCGGCGCTGAGGGCATAAAACCTGAAGGTATAATGCTTCTTCAGCACCTTTGTCAGGACCATGGGATTGGAGGTAAACAATTTGCCTTTAACGGCGAATTCCCTGTCGAGGTAACTGACCTTTACATCCTGTGTCCGGTAGA
This sequence comes from Thermodesulfovibrionales bacterium, assembly GCA_046707105.1. GTDB lineage: Bacteria > Nitrospirota > Thermodesulfovibrionia > Thermodesulfovibrionales > UBA6898 > JARRRD01. The sequence goes on along the minus strand of JBJKOV010000316.1, from coordinate 3,349 downwards.
AGTCGGGATAGAGCACCCCGAATTTCCACGCAGGGGCCGTTTCAATGCCGTAGTTGTCACTTGTGCCCCCCGCGTTCATCTGAAGAACGTCATCCCTGAACTTCTCGACCGACTGCATATAAAAGGATGTAAACGTAGGGTTATCATTATAATTCAGTATCATCGATCTGACCGGGAGGGTAACCAGCATGTCCCTCGACCAGACATAGGCTACACGGTAGCCGACCGGGGCGGCAAATCCGTATGCCCGGGGCGCAAGACAGAGGGGAAAGGCCAGGGCCGAATAGGCGAGAAACCTGGGGACAAACCCCGACCCTTTCCACGTGGCGGCGGCCTTTTCGAGCGCCATGGCAACTCCAAGGCCCAGGAGTACCGACATGAAGGCATAAAGAGGCGCGTAATAGATCGATATGACCTGTATGTCCTCCTCGGTCAATTTAGTTGCGGCTGTGACGCTGCCCAGAACTGTAATCCAGAGAAAAAGCAGGGAAACAATATAAAGGAAAAATCTCTTGTCCCTGAAAGAGCTGAACAGACCCAACGCTATGAACGGTATTCCGTACTTCACATTCGGGAGAAGAATATCCTGGAGGACGTTGCCGGTAACGGAAAAAAAATGAGGAATGACACGCGCTGCCCCGCCTTTTAAAGCAACCACCGTATTGCCGCTGTACGCCTTTCTCAGGAACACATTCTTCAGCGCTTCAATAGAACCGCCGTATGAATAAAAAAAGTCTATGCCGGATGTCACGGCAACCCGGGACCGGATATAAATGAGAAGGTTGACCGACAACCCCGCCAGCAGGAAAATGACTGCAAGCGGCACCCACCGCATCCTGAATTTCCTCCATTTGATGAAGAATACCGGAATGACAGACAGTCCCATCAGGCCGATCGTCTGGTGGTTTCCCATTCCGAGACCGATCAGGAACGCCACAAACATAAACTGACCGAAAAGACCGCCGTCTGATCTCAGCATTTTGACGACAAAGAAGAAAATAATCAGGCAGAGGAACGCATTCAGCGAATAAACCCCTTTTGCATTGATCGCACCCGTCCAGAAGACAGGGACGACCGCCAGAAAGAGTGCGGACGACCATGCCGCATATTTGTTCTCGGTGAGGTAGTACACCACCTTATAGGTCATTAAGGCCGAAAGGCCGCCGAGAGAGGCGTTTACGAGATTCACCTTGAATGCCACGTTGCCCAGGGGAAGAAATGTGCCCAGTTTTCCCAGCAGTATGTAAAGAGGATAGCCCGGCGGATGGGCCGTACCCAGGGCGAACGAAGCGGAGGCAAAAAGGGGTGAGTCACCAGGATAGATGGTCGGGCATATCGTGGCAAGATAAAGGATAAAGACGGAAAAGAATACGAGCATTACGGGGAGGGGCGGGCATAAGCCCGCCCCTTTTCCTTAATCGGACACTACTCTCTTCACAAGGAGAGGAATGGTGTCAGTCTTGTCACACACCGAAATGTCTATTCTGCTCATATCACCACCGGTCCCGAACGGCACCAGGACTATCTGGCCCTGGTTACCTCCACAATCTGTGGGAGCAGAGGCACTGTCCACAACGACGAACAGAGACTTCGAAGCAAACCACGGAGACACCTGATTTAATGTCAGGTTTTGCCCATCAGCATATGCCGACACCCAAACGCCGCTGTCCATATTCGCCAGCGTATCATTATCTGCGTCTCCGGCATCGCCGACCGAACCGCTGAAATTCGTGTCGACCTCCGTTAACTTTCCCTGCGGAGTACCTGATTTCCTTGCCGAGTTCAGCCATGCGGACAGCTCTGGCACTGCCGATGTTGCCGCGCTCTTCACCGCTGCTTTTCTCGACCTTTCCTGCATGCCCAGATATCCGGGGATAGCTATAGCTGCCAGAATACCTATGATTGCCACGACTATCAGGAGCTCTATAAGTGTAAAGCCCTTCTGCTCTTTTACATTATTCATTGCCTTGAACATCAAAACACCCCCTTGTTTGATTTTATTACGGCCAACGGCCGCTGTAACATTCACATTTTTTGGTCCTTCCCGATATCACCTCCTCGAATAGTCAACAAAACTTTCTCAAGTTAGAGCACTTTCCATGCCAGAACTTACATCAATTTGTTATAACGAATATCATTGAAATTGCACCTATAAAGAACTTCCGGAAACTGCGAAATGTCACAACGGCTGACAAAAATTGTCATACTCATAACGTCCTGTCCTAAAATACTCCACAATAAGCCATTCATACCGCTTATACATTTCAATGATTATACATACCTGTTTTATTCATATCAAGGGTCATTATAGGAGAATGTATTTCTTGTTGCCGTCCTTACCGCGTGTCCTCAACGGAATCCACCCTTCGGCAGGGCCGGGATTACGACTGTCATCATGAGCCGTCTTTGTCGCAGGCGAAATCCTTTCCTGCCGAGGCTTGCCCCGACCCGTTCCCCGTCAACAGGAACATTTTATTGTGACTCGCCGGACGATGACAATAGGGGAGAATGAACTATGGTATAATCTATCAGAAAATCAGTGGTATGCAAGGCGAAGGATGAAATTTATCGGTCTTGATGCGGGGTCCGTAAGCGTAAAACTCGTTCTGCTTGATGAAGAGGGATCGAAGATTTACGGGACCTACCGGAGGCACAGGGGGAAACCGCTCGAAGCCGCCCTGGGGGTCCTGAAGGAGATCGTCTCTAATGAAGCTGAATCCGGGACTTCTGCGCCCCGTTCAGAAGACGACTTCTGTCTCTCTCTTACAGGATCGGCCGGCAGGCTGATCGGTTCTGTTCTGGGCATTGAGCCGGTGAACGAAGTTGTGGCCAACACATACTCCACACGACGACTCTATCCTCACGTAAAAACTATAATCGAACTGGGCGGCGAAGACTCCAAACTCATCATCCTCTCGGAGGACTCAAATTCCGCCAGAGATTTTTCAATGAATTCGGTATGCGCGGCCGGCACCGGTTCCTTCCTCGACCAGCAGGCCGAGAGGCTCAGGCTCTCGATCGAGGAATTCAGCGAATTAAGCCTCAGGTCGAAAAACCCTCCAAGGATCGCCGGACGGTGCAGCGTCTTTGCGAAATCGGACATGATACACCTTCAGCAGATCGCCACACCGGTGCATGATATCGTAGCCGGCCTCTGCTTTGCAGTAGCGAGAAACTTCAAGGGTTCGATCGCGAGGGGCCGGCAGATAATTCCGCCTGCCTGTTTTCAGGGCGGAGTAGCGGCGAACTCCGGAATGGTGAGGGCCTTCAAAGAAGTCCTCTGCCTTCCGGACCTTTTTGTGCCGGAAGAGCATGCGCTGATGGGCGCAATCGGTGCGGCGTTGAAAGA
>JBJKOV010000315.1:0-2497 GCA_046707105.1 Thermodesulfovibrionales bacterium | reverse complement strand
GCCGTAGAGGGCCGGTCGGTCTCGGAAATCTTTGGGTACCCGGATGATCTGAAGCTTAAATCATCCATGACCCTGTTTGCCAGTGTGGCGGATCCACATTCAGTGTTTACCCGCATTCTTGACAAATATTTCCACGGTGAGCCGGACGTGAGGACGCTCGGTCTGTTGGACCAGGAAAAGAGAAATGAAAAATAAGGAAGGAGCCTGACATGTAAGGCCCGGCAGTATAAGGAGAAGATTTCTTCATGAGCCTCAGGATTCGAATAGTAAAGCTTAACTATACTGGCTGACAAATTGACAGGAGGAGATGAATATGGGCAAATTTTCCAGTACCTGGTCTTTGATGGGAGCTTCCTGGCAGGTGCTCAAAAAGGACAAGGAGATATTGGTCTTTCCGCTCATCTCAGGTATTTGCTGCCTGATTGTGCTTACATCATTTGCAATTCCGATAATCGCGGGGGGCGCCTGGCGCCATCTGGGCGGCAATTCATCGACCGGCTCGCACGTCGTTTATTATGCCGTGCTCTTTCTGTTTTATTTCTGCAATTACCTCGTAATCGTGTTTTTCAATTCGGCGATTGTCGCCTGTGCCACGATGCGCATGGAGGGCGGCGATCCGACCGTATCGTACGGACTCCAGGCCGCTCTCGCCCGTCTTCCCCTGATTGCGGGGTGGGCCCTTGTCTCGGCCACGGTGGGGTTGATTCTTCGTGTGATTGAAGATCGCTCGGAAAGGCTGGGGCAATTCGTTGCCGGCCTGCTGGGTGTCGCCTGGACAATTGCGAGCTTCCTGGTCGTTCCGATCCTGGTTATCGAAAAGAAAGAACCGTTGACAGCACTAAAGGAATCCACAGCCCTCTTGAAGAAGACCTGGGGCGAGCAACTGATCGGCAACTTCAGCTTCGGACTTGTTTTTTTTCTCCTGGCTATTCCGGCATTTATCTTTGTCGTAATGGGTTTGGCAACCGGTCGCGGGGCAGGGATAATCGTCGGCATCTTTTTTGCGGCTGCCTATCTCACCGGCCTTGCTCTGATACAGTCGGCGCTCCAGGCTATATTCCAGTCCGCTCTTTACCTTTATGCACGGGACGGCCGGGTCGCGCCCGGATTCGAAGAGGGGTTGTTGACTAATGCGATGGTCCGAAAGTAGATTACCCATACTCTGAGCAGGAAAAACAGCGCCATCGTGGTCGTGTTACGAAAGTCAATCCTTTTTTTCAAAAAAAATCTTTTATACTATTACGTGAGCAAGATATTCACGAACCCCAATCAGCTCGAGGAGTGGGTAGAAGCTGCAGAACGGATACGAGACCGATTCGGTGCCGACAAAGCCTTGGGTTACGTTATAGGGGAGAAATTCTATAAGCTTGTCTCCCTCCTGCATGACGCCCGAAAGATCATGCGGACTATTGATGAGGAACGGAAGAAACCCGACTTTAACCCCGTACGGGTAACAAAGTACAAAGACAGTGAGATTGTGACTGATCTCGATGAGACCTATATGGATGAAAAGGCTAAAATCATCGAGGCAGAGGGCCTGCTTATCAAGTTTGCCTTCCTGATCAATCGGGCATTCTCACCCGGTGAAATCCGCAAATATTTCGACTCCCATCCGCGGTTGGGCATTAATGGGCACATCTCCTCTGAAGAAGAACATGAGTTTCTTGTCAGGCATGGAGCTATGGAGCACTCTATCGAGACCGAAGTGGAGGATGCCCTTATCTTCGGGGACATGATGAAGTATTTTGGAATTAATGTCTGAGAAATCCTGTCTGAAATGATTTGGCGCACCTGAAGAAGACTCGCCGTCTGTCCGGTCCCCATGATAGTGAGGGAATGGCAATGCTCAAAGGGATATATAATATTTCATGAAGAATTACTTCAGGTTCATCATACCCCGGCTGAACGGAGACGAAATCGGGACAAAAGCCGGTTACTACCTTTCGCTGGTCAAAAAAGGGATTGCAGGCTTTATCATTTTCGGAGGGAAGCTTGAAGAGACGCGCCAGTTTGTAAGCAAACTGCAGAAGGCATCGGAGCTTCCTTTAATAATCTCATCGGACCTTGAACGCGGACTCGGCCAGCAGATCGAAGGCGGTACCCCCTTTCCTCCCGCTATGGCGTTGGCCGCAGCGACAGGCGGATGCGGAGGAAAAATCTCCGGGGCGACCTTTCCAATGCCAAAAAGATGCAGGAAAGACAGTCTTGCACTTCTCCGAAGGTCGTTTGAGGCCCTCGCGGCAGAGTCTGAATATGTCGGAATCAATACAATTTTTGCCCCGGTCCTTGACATAAATACGAATCCTGAGAACCCGATCATTGCGGCGAGGGCCTTCGGAGAAGACAGCGGGACCGTCTCTTTTTTCGGGGGTGAGATGGTCAGGACGCTCCAGCGCTGCGGCATCGCGGCGTGCGGTAAACATTTTCCCGGACATGGCGATACCGGAACGGATTCGCACATAGGGCTTCCGGTAATCGACCGGAGTTTGCCGGTGCT
>JBJKOV010000314.1:0-2322 GCA_046707105.1 Thermodesulfovibrionales bacterium | reverse complement strand
CAAATAGTTGAATTTTGTCATTCCGGCTTGTCCGGAATCTTTCTTTGTTCTTACGATATTACGCCGTCCGATCCCCGACAAGCGAGGATGACGGCTTACGGTATTATGTTGCCGGGTTAATAAATAGCATATACTCCGCACCATTCCGGCTGCCTGCTGCGGGTGATGCACTGATGGAAAGTCGTCGCGCACTTCTTTCGGCCCGAAACATGGACGAAGAAGTTATTCCTGAAAGTGAAAACTGTTTCGGATTGTAATAACTGCTTTATACCGTTCGCAACAAATATATAGGTTGAACACAGCAGTGATTCACGTCTCTTTCCTAAAGTTGGCCAGCATGAACTCACTTCCAGGATGGCTAACATTACTGCGGAAATAGTTGCAGTGTTCCAGCGATGCCTCCGAAACAAAACTCTTTACAAATTCCTTGAAATATTATATTTTCTAAAATAGAGACGGACCGTAAAGCGGGTTCGTGTGAAATATCTCATAACAATAATGTTCCTAGGGGAAAACATTTTACGGGGGTCAAAGATGAGGAAAAATTCTGCAATTACATTAATAATTATTGGGATATTCTTTTTCCAAATGGCGGAAGCACGTGCTGATGATTTTGCGCTGCTGGAAAGCTATCCAACACAAGGGCAAACCGTCAAGACCTCGGATATCCTTAATAACCCTATCTATTTCATATTTAATCACCCTGTAAGTCGTTCTGCTGAAGGACTGCTAAGATTGTTCGATAAGAGTGCTAACAACATTTGTCAATTGAACATGTGCGGTATAATCGAGTATGCTGAAAATGACACGAAATTGATCTGGCATCCGCAAGATTCGATAAGCCTCTTTGAACCCGGCAAGTCCTTCGAGATTCAAATTGGTGATCCGAGCCCGGATGTGTGCCCTATTCCTCCTCTGCCATGCTCTCCAGTTCTTTTCGGGGATATTTTCGGGAATGCATTACCGCTAACCTATATTGACTTTGACATCGACAAGTGTCAGCCGACCGCTAGCTTGCAGCTTGCTGGCAACAGTTCAATTATCTGCCCAAATTGTCTTCCCCCTTTTATTTTCTGTATGGATGATTCTTTCACTACGGGTGATACTCTAAAGCTCACTGTTGGGTTAACTAATCCCAGCTGCGGCTCGAACCTTGAGGTTGAAGGAAAAGTTTGGGTTAAACTTCCCGACGGATCCTTGTTATCTCTCTACGATCCCCATGCTACAGTTCCGCTCTCTGCAGGGGACAGTTTTTCAGTTGATTTGGTTGACTACACGTTTATCGGTAACGAACCACCCGGCACGTATAAAGTGGGTTTTCGGCTTATGAATCCTGTGAGTGGGGATTATTACAGTACAGCGTTTGGATCTTTCAATTTTGAACCTGAGAAAAAATGTCAATAACGTTTGCCTGACAAGATTGTAGCTGTAAGAAACGCACTCGGGGCCTTCCAAGGGGGTTTTATTCCAATTGTACTCTTGATGCAGTTTCGGTTTCCTGAAAGTATCGGCTTGTCGGTGAAAAAAAAGGACAGCTCAAGGTGCGGGGAATAACGCCAGCCTTGTTAGCAACTGCAGTCTGCTCCCTCGCCAAGTCTTGCAAGTGTACATCAAAATAGGCGGCCGGAATAGATTGGAACGGCTACCGATTGCCCTCAACAGAGTCGGCCGCGGGATGTCAGGAAATGATGTATTAACGCAAAGAAACAGCGTAGATCATTTCTTGATCTCGCTCTCTCTGTGCTGGTAATAGGCATTCCGTAGAGAGATGTAGGGATCAAGAGCGGATTCCTTCAGGTCCTCGTAATCGCCGATATGAAGGGACGTGTAGTTGACCGTCTCGTATGCATGGATACCGACGGCGTCCCACCAGAAGGGGGTAACGTAGTTTTCAGGGTTGAGAAAACCGTCTCCCACCAGGCCGACCGTGTCCCGCAGAGAAGAGGGGCCGAGTATGGGCCACACAATGTAAAACCCGCTGCCTATTCCATATGATCCAAAGGTCTGCCCGAGGTCCTCATTGCTGCCCCGTGCATTGGGATTGTCCTTGAGAACGTCAAACAGGCCTCCTATCCCGCCCGTGCTGTTTACCACAAACCTTCCGACTTCCTTCGCCGCACTGTGAAATTTCAACTGAAGGATGCAGTTCACAAAGCGGATCGGCGTCGTGATGTTGTGGAAAAAATTCCTGACCCTGACGCGTCCCCATTCGGGAACGATCTTGCCGTATCCCTGTGACACGGGCTTCAGAAGCCAGAAGTAGAACCTGTCGTTGAAGGTATACATGGCACGGTTCCACGGCTGCAGGGGATCGGCTATCTC
>JBJKOV010000313.1:0-9587 GCA_046707105.1 Thermodesulfovibrionales bacterium | reverse complement strand
CCCTCTGGGTGATCCAGAGCGAGAGGAAGAAGCTTTTCCATGCCAGCGTATTCTGAAGGTCCATGAGCCGGCCGGAGCCGAGGATCTTCCAGTTTTCAAGCCCGCCGTTAAGAAAGAAGGCCCCGACTCCCCACCACCTCATCCATTTGTGGAGAAGGGAAACCGTGATAACCGTCATGACCAGCCCCGTAAGGAAAAGATGGCTGTCGATAGGCACGCCCAGGGTCTCCCATAGCGCGTTGTACAGGTCCATGCCGATCGGATACCTCATCACGGTGCCCGCGTAACCCGGATCATCGGGCCAGAAGCGGGCGCCGCTCGCCATGTGGCGGATATACTGGATATGGAGGGAAAGGTCTCCGAAATTGTTCAAGTGCAGGGTGTAAAGACCCTGCTGATTGTAATAGAGCAGATAGAGGAAATGCTCAAGCCCTGCCAAAACTATGAAAGAGTAAAACAGCGCCGTAAGAAAGCCGGTATGGGGAAACAGACTCCGCTCATCAGGCAGGCGCCGCCAGACGATGACACCCGCGGCTGTCCCGGCGGCAAGACTTGCGACTGCCACGACAGCATCGATCCTGCCCATGGACAGACCGAGGAGCATCGCCGTCAGGGTGGAAACCACCAGGTGCATCAGTACCGCGAGCGCCACGCCTACGGACCCTTCCCTTCCGGGCCTTCCACCGGGCCAAAGCCAGGGAGGTCCATTCCTTCGAAGGTCGTTTTCTTCAGGTATACATATATGGGTGCAAGTGCGTCGCGCAGTTCGATCCTGCGCCGCAGGTAAATGCCGGCAAGGCCCCCTTCATTCACGCCCATTTCTCCGAAAATGATGTCGGCATTCGAATCCCCAAGCGTCTTGTAATCGCCGTATTCGATGTGGGGAAAGCGCGAAAAGACCCACGGAAGCGGCCACGAATCTTTCAGCCTGACAAGTATTTTCATGTTGTGAAACTCAGGGGAGGTCCTTATCTTTTGACGTATGATGTCTTCGACAACCTTGATATCGTTTTTTGTCTGGACATAGACATAAGGCTCGGCAGGGTCTGCATAGCGGACAAAATTCAGCCGGTAGCTCACCAGGACAGACCGGACCAGGACAACGGCAACGATCGCTGCGGCACCCCAATAAAGGAAGGCTCGCTTCTGCCCAAACCTGCAATGCAGCTCTTCCACCCAGAGCCCGGCGACAAGGAAGAAAGGCCACAGGATGCTGATGATGCACCATGGAGTCTTGTAGGGGATGAAGGAATATACGAGGAAGTTCACAAGGGCCAGGACCGAGAAGAACCTCAGTTTCCACGACCGGCTGAAAACACCCGCACATGCGCCGGCCAGTCCGGCAAGGGCGGGCCATTCGTATCTGCCGAGCAGTTCCAGCCAGTAAGGGAAGGGCTTGTCGTGGCCGGAGGCGCCGACCCCGGTCTTCAACCAGGGCATGATGGCAATGAAAAAGTCCGAGGCCCCTTTCCAGTGGTGGAAAAATCCGGTATACAAAACCAGCCATACGAGAACCGCCGCAGTCCCGGCCTTCAGGAAAAACGATGCCGGAAGTCTCACTCCCTTCTCCTGCTGCTGCTTCCGGCTCTTCCGCCTGCCTGTTGTCTGTTTCTGGGGTGCTTGCGAGATCTCCACCCACGCCCATGCTGCGACGAAGGCAAGGCCCAGTATTACGAATGTCTCCTTCAGCAGGAGACAGCCCGTGAGACCGGCCAGAAACCAGATAACGGCCTGCCGGTCGGTCTTCTCCCGCGCCTTTACAAATCCGAGCATCCAGAGCACCTGGAAAAAGACGTACACCGCCTCGTGGATCGCAGAGCGTCCGAAGAATATCACGCCCGGACTCAGGGCCATGGCCAGCGCAGCCGCATAACTGCCCAGCCGCCCCAGGACTGCGCTGCTCCTGAGGACAAGCCAGACGGTGAGAATAGAAAAAAGGGCCGTCACAAACCTGAAAGACCAGATGCCGAACCCGAAGATCTTCTCCGACATCTGGAAGAGATAAAACAGTAGCGGGCCGTGGTAGTTGTGGGGGTCATAGGTAAAGAAACCGTTCGTCCAGACCTGGTTCACAAAATAACCGTTGATGCCTTCATCGAAATGGGGAGGTTTCAGGGACAACGCCGAAAACAGGAAGAGCCCCGCCGCCGCCAGGACGGAAAAAAAAAGTATCCTGTCTCTCGCCCCGGTCATCAGCGAAGGTGGAGCCGGATATGCAGCCGGATGCGGACCCGTGTCAGAACCACCGCGGAAGTCCCTCCGTCCCGCTTATCAGCCATTTCGTCCTTTCTTTATCGAGACTAAATCTTATATGGAGAGGTTTAGCCGCATCGCCGAGCATATAGCCGGTATCGGCGCCGCGGGTTGCCACTACCCTCACGTCCACGTCGACGGTTGCGCTGTCGTCCCTTATGTCTATTTTCTTTATGCCGTACTCGATTCTGATGTCCTTCACCTCGCCGAAGGCCCTTTCCATAAGCTTTTTCAGATAGAGATATGAAAGGCCGTGCTCGCCGGTGTAACTGAAGGAGACCTTCGACATCACATCGTCGATCTTCTGCTCTTCTATCGCCTTAGCCCCTTCCCTGAAAAGTGTCCTGATCCTGGCCTCGTCGGAAGGCCAGAGAAAATAGATGATTACCGGCGCGATGAAGAAGAGTGTGAGGAGCGCGACGGATTTTTTGCTCATGTCACCGCCGTTATCGCTTCCCCGATTACATCGATCAGCCGCCGAAGGTCCGTCCCGCTGATACTGAGAGGGGGCATTATCACCACGACATTTCCGAGAGGCCTTGTGAATACGCCTCTTTCTCTCGCATGGTTCGCCACCCGCCAGCCCATTCGCTCCTCCCACGAATAGGGCTCTTTCGTCGCCTTGTCCCTCACAAGCTCCACTCCGGCCATGAGTCCGCTGTTTCTGGCTTCGCCCACATGCGGCAACCCCGAAAGCTCCCGGAGTCCCCCTTCGAAAATCCCTATCTTTGGCTGAAGGTTCTTCAGAGTCTCCTCCTTTTCGAAAATATCGAGACAGGCCAGGGCGGCGGCGCACCCCAGAGGGTTGCCGGTATAGGAATGGCCGTGGAAAAAAGTCTTCAGGTCCCTGAAGTCACCCAGAAAGGCGTTGTAAACCTCGTCGGTAGCGATCGTCGCCGCCAGGGGGAGATATCCGCCTGTGATTCCCTTCGAGAGGCAGAGTATATCAGGGACAACCGACTCGTGCTCACAGGCGAACATCCGCCCCGTCCTCCCGAAGCCAGTCGCGACCTCGTCGGCGATCAGAAGCACGTTATGCCTTGTGCAGAGTTCGCGCACACCCCTGAGATAGCCCGGGGGGGAAACGATCATCCCCCCCGCCGCCTGGACAAGAGGCTCGATTATCACCGCGCAGATATCCCCGGAGTGCTTGCTGAGTATCTCATCCATCTTATCCAGACAAAAAATACCGCAGCCGGGAAATTCCATGCCCGCTTCACACCGGTAGCAGTAAGGCGACGGCGCCTTGAAGGTCTTGAAAAGCAGAGGCCCGAATACCTTGTGAAATATATCGACGCCGCCCACGCTTACAGCTCCGAGAGTATCACCGTGGTAGGCGTTGCGTAGTGAAAGAAAACTGTTCCTTCCGGTAACGCCTTTGTGCAGCCAATACTGGAAAGCCATCTTGAGCGCAACTTCGACGGAGGTTGATCCGTTGTCGGAATAGAATACCCTTGCAGGGGCAGGCCCCTGTGGCTGCCCGGAAGAGGGCGGCCACGGTGAAGTCCCACTGCCACCGAGGGATTGACCGATAATACCTGTCAACTTCTCAGCCAGCCGTATCGCCGGCACGTTGCTCAGGCCGAGCATGGTGCAGTGGCTTATTCGATCAATCTGCTCTTTTATGGCATCGTCGATCTCTCTCTTTCTGTGGCCGTGGATATTCACCCAGAGGGAGGAGACTCCGTCCAGATACCTGTTGCCCTCGACGTCCTCGATATAGGAACCCGAGCCGCGGGCAACGATGACCGTCTTCTCCTTCTCCCAGTCCTTCATCTGGGTGAAGGGATGCCAGATGTACCTCTTATCCAGTTCTTCGAGCCGTCTTTGTTCTTCCATAAAAACGTTTTAGCTTACAACAAAAGATTCATTGGGACATACCGGTCCGCCGGATATAAGCATAAAGGCCCGGCAGGCCTCCAAGAAAGTTCGCAAAAAACCACGAGAGGGAGAGAGACGTGGCCACTGCCGGCCTTACACCGATGAGACCGAGAAGCAGCACGAATGAGCCCTCCCTTACGCCGAGCCCGGACATCGAAATTGGAATGGTGGTCACGGTAATAATGATCGGGAGGAAAACGAAGAGGGGTACGATAGGGATATTCTCTCCGGTAGCCAGGGCGAGTATGATGACCATAAAGAAATTGAGGAGTTGAACAACGAAGGAGAGCAGCACCGCCTTGACAATGACGTCTCTCCTCGATTTCAGTCTCCCGAAATATTCATAGATCTCGCCCACGGAGGCGAAATTTCTCCCCAACTTCAGCCTGAAAAAGAAAAAGCTTGCCGCAGCGAATGCGACAAATATTGAAGGCATAAGCCACCTGTATGACGCCTTGCCGAAATATCCCAAGGCGAAGGGAAAGGCCGACATCCCGATAATCATAAGGCTGGCGTATCCGAAATATCTGTCCATGAAGACGGAGGCAAGGGTGAGGCTGAGCTTTTTTGCGTCCTTGTTGAGGTAGTATGCCTTGACCGCATCTCCGCCGATCAGGCCGGGTAGAAAACTGTTGAAAAAGGATCCGATCATATAGAGCGAAAAAAGCCTCCTGAACCTGAACTGCTCAGGGAGGAGAAGCTTCCATCTCCATGTCGATACGGCCTGCGCCACTATATAAGGGAGCGCCGCCAGCACGAAATAAAAAGGGCCGATCTTTGCAAGCATGCGGACAAATTCCCTGACATCGATCTTCGAGAAGACGACATAGAGGCTCAGCGAGCTGACAGCCAACTTGACAATCAGGATGAGGGTCTTACGTGTTTCCGGGGCCAATTACTTTCTTGATTACGTATATAGGTTTTTTTTGCGTCTCATGATAGACGCGGACCATCATCTCCCCGAGAAGACCCATGCCGATGAACTGGATGCCCACGATGATAAGGAGCGCGCCCAGCAGCAGGAGGGGCCTTCCGCCTATGTCCTTCCCCATAAGTATCTTCTGGATGCTTAGATAGAGCGAGATCAGTCCCCCGAGAGCTCCGCTGAAGATTCCCACCGGGCCGAAAAACTGGAGCGGACGGGTCGAAAAGCTGAGGAGGAACTTAACTGTGATGAGGTCGAGGACAACCCTGACGGTGCGGGAGATCCCGTACTTCGATTTCCCCCTCAGCCTGGGATGATGGACCGTCTCCACTTCGGCGATCTTTACACCGTACCATTTAGCCACGGCGGGGATGAACCTGTGCATCTCGCCGTAAAGCTTCAGGTTCTTTATGACCTCCCTCCGGTATGCCTTCAGCGAACACCCGTAGTCGTGAAGGTTAACCCCTGTCACCTTGCTTATCAGCCAGTTGGCCATAATTGAGGGCAGCCGCCTCGACAAGAAGGGGTCCTTTCTCTTCCTCCGCCAGCCGCTGACTATATCGTGGTCCCTGATGGCGTCGAGGAGCCTGGGTATGTCTGCGGGATCGTTCTGGAGGTCGCCGTCCATGGTGATGACAACGTCTCCCCGGGCATAATCAAACCCTGCGGCAAAGGCGGCTGTCTGGCCGAAGTTCCTTCTAAGACTGAGCGTCACCAGATTATTGTCCCCGGACTGTATCTTCTCAAGCATCGGCAGGGTCTCGTCCGTGCTGCCGTCGTCTACAAAGATCATCTCATATTCCACACCGAGGGAGTCGAGGACCGCCTTCAGCCGGCTGTGCAGTTCCTCGACATTTTCCTCCTCGTTATAGAGCGGGACCACAACTGAAACAGTCATCAATAACTCTCCGTAGTCTTCATTTTCATACCCTTGAAATCATAACACTTGAATATCGTAAATTGCATTATCTTATTCCTCTTGATATGCACGGCAACCACCTCTTTGGAGTATCCTCCGAAAGACTTTGCGAGGGTCCGGGGCATGTCCCGATCTCCTCCATCCAGAACAAATATGGCGTTGTACCCCACGAGTTCCCCGAAACCGGGCCAGAGATCGTACTGGTTCATCCTCCTGCCGAGGTTCACGCAATACGTCACCGGGTGGCCCTTCATGTAAAAGGCCAGTTCGCCTGAGACCTCATAGCTGTCGGAGAAGACAAATAAAGGTCCGGCCGCCGACATCTCCGCCTGGACCCGGCCGGCTGCGGCGCCGAGTTCCTTCCATCCCTGAAGCTTCTTGGCCGGATCGAGTTTAAGGGGGAGGTTCAGTATGGAAGGAACATAGGCAAAAACACTGACAGTGAAGGACAGGACGAGCGCCGATGTCACCAGGACCTTTACCGACTTCCTGGCGAGTCGGACGTCACGGAAATAATATGCCGCAAATGCCACAAACCCGGCCGCGTATGCCGGCAGCGCCCAATTGCCCTGGACCTTTCCCTGTATGCTCTTCAGGACAAAAAAGACTATGACCGGGGCGGAGAACCAGAAGAGGAACCCGCCTGCCTTATCCTTTCTCAGCCTCCAGAGCGCAATGAAGATCATGACGCACAATATCGGCGTGACAACACCGAGCTGGGACCCCAGAAAGTCAAAGAAATAGTTCCATGATATCTTGAGGCCGTCCGCCAGATGCGCCTGCCCGGCGGTATGCTTCAGCGTCACCCAGCCGTGTGCCGCATTCCAGAAAACAACCGGGCTGAAAACCACCAGGCTCGTCACGAGGGCGATATAAGGTCCCCCGGTCCTGAAGAACTTCCTCGCGTCTTTATGGAAGACCATGAAAAGAAAGGCCGAAAGATAGAAGAAAGCCATCGTGTATTTCGCCAGCAGGCCAAGTCCCACGGATATCCCGAGAAGGAGCCAGTAATGCGTTCCGCTGCCGGACTTCTCCTCGGGTCGGGAACAGGCTGCCTTCCAGAAGAGAAAAAGCGAGAGTATCCAGAAAAAGATAAAAGGAGAATCTATGGTAAGGAGCATTCCGAAGACCGAATAGAGCGGGACTATCTGGACCAGCAGCGCGGAGACCAGGCCCGTCCTTTCGTCGTAGAGATCTCTGCCGATGATGAAAATCACGATGCTGCTCAGTGCGGAGAACAGGACCGCCAGAATCCTGACGCCAAAGACATTATTGCCGAAGAGAGCGGTGCCTGCGTAGATCAGGTAGGCTATCAGAGGACCCTTCGAGTAGTAGCTCCAGTCAAGCCGTCTGGACCATTCCCAGTACTGGGCCTCGTCAAAGCTCAGGTCGAAAGGGCCTGTCAGGATATAGTAGATGCGGAAAAGGCCCAGCGCCAGCACCATGAGATACAGAGCCTGGGTGTAGTCCCGCTTCCGGTAGATCTCCTTCGCCCACCTGGAAAGCAGGATGAAGACCCAGGCGCATACCGTTCCGACAACCGCACCGACAGCCACATCGAAGGGATAATGGACTCCCACATATACGCGCGACAGGCCGATAAGCGCCGCGGCGAGTAACATAATGAAACTGCCCAGGTCCTTGCGGGAAAGCCAGAAAACCATCGCAAAGGCAAAGGTATTGACGGCATGGTTGGACGGCATCGAAAAGGAACCGCTGCAGCCGGCCATGAGATGGATATTCGTGAGCACGTGGCAGGGCCGGGGCCTGGCTACGAGATGCTTCAGTACATTGCCCGTTCCGTCGGCGAAGAAGACCGCAAGAATCGCGACGGCAAGAAGGGGCAGTATTTTTTTCTTCTCCCTGAAGAAAAACCAGGCTACGACGGGCAGGAAGAGAAGAGGCGGATAGTTGGTGACAAAGGGCATCACCACATCGAACACGCGGTTTTGAACCCCCTTGTTCAGGAAAAGGAACAGGGCCGTATCAACAGCGTTGAGACTCATACCCGTTGTGCATCCCGGATCAACTTCTATTCCTCACGCAACTGCCACTCCGCGAACCCATCCTTTCTTTCCTCAAGCCTCCGGCCTTTCAGCCTGACCAGCTTCTTTACGGGATCGGTCTTCACGGTGACAAAGGCCCTGACGATGCCGGCCATCGTGGCCTCCTGAAAGACGAATTCAGTTCCGTCGTGGAGGACCACCTTTGTCCTGATGTGCCTGTGTCCCTCTGGAATCTCCGCCAGGACCTCGACGATATCCTCGTTCCGGATCTTCATTCAGGACCCCTCCTTTTCCCATTCTTCGATTCGCCCCTGAATGAAGGCGATAACCTTCTTATGCTCTTCGGCCCCGCGTCCGGTGATCTGCATCGGTTCGCCGAAGGCGAAATGGACTTTCTTGTTCGTATCCACAGGCCCGAATTCCTTCACGATCTTTCCCACTCCCCAGGCATCGGTCTTGAGAGCGACAGGCACCACCGGCACCCCGGTTCTGATGGCTATTTTTATCCCGAGCGTATTGAATTCCTCGGGCCTGAAAATAATCGACCGCGTGCTCTGGGGAAAGACGATAAGCGATTGCCCTGATGCGATCTTTTTCCCGCCCTCTTCGAGAACGGTCTTCAGGTCCTCCTTCGGGTTCATCCTTCCCAGTGCGATCGGGTCTCTGGAACGCATCACGGGGCCGAAAACCGGGGCCGTCAGAAGACTCTCCTTCACTATAAACGTGACCGGCTTCACCGGCTGGATAATGCATGGCAGCACAAAGGTTTCGAGTGTGCTCATATGGTTGCCGATGAAGACTACCGGCCCGTTGCACTTCCTGATGTTCGCCATTCCCGTGATGACGACCTTTACGCCGACGTTTTCGAGCGTATTGAGGATGTCGAAGCTTCCCTGCACCCACTCCCTGTCTCCGTACAGACCCCTCTTGGCCATGCTCCCGTTCGTCCAGACGATGCGGAACACCTGCGGATAAAACATGAACTTCGGAGAGAGAAAGATTCTCGAAAACAGTGAGCGCGGCCGGCGGGGGTCCGTTATGTACGTGTCGCTGTCGGCAATAGGCAAGAGTTCACCCTCCCCTTTATCCCCTCCCCTCAAGGGAGGGGAAAATAAGTACCCTCGCCCCCGGAGGGAGAGGGTTAGGGTGAGGGGGACCATATGAACAGCTCAACAACCTCACCATGATAAGACAGGCGTTGTCAGCCCCGATCCTGTGTTTGCGCCGCCCATTTTTTTATCTCCTCCGCAAGCGCCTCGACCGTCGCCTCCTCCGGAATGATATCCACCTTGCGGCCCGTCTTCTCGATGGCCCTTGCGGTGACCGGCCCGATGACCGCGATCGCAACGTTTCTGAGCATATCGTCCGCGTCCTCTCCCATTATCTCCCTGAAGTTGTTGAAGGTCGCAGCACTGGTAAAGGTAGCGATCGTGATCCTCCCCTCCTTCAAAAACCTTTTCAACCGCTTGCCGTGCAGTTCCGGTTTAACGGCCCTGTAAGCCACAGGCACATCTATGACGCCCCCGAGCCTTCGCACCTCGTCAGGAAAGACCTCGCGCGCCACCTCTGCCCGGGGCAGCAGAAATTTCATTCCTTTAAGAGA
>JBJKOV010000312.1:0-2523 GCA_046707105.1 Thermodesulfovibrionales bacterium | reverse complement strand
CTTTTGAAAGATGAGCTTATAAAGGGGTGAAAGAGATGGAGATTAAAGTAGACGAGATAAGTGAGCTTTTGAGGAAGCAGATCACTGACTTCGAGAAGAAGGTCGATGTCAGCGAGGTCGGTACGGTCACGGCGGTCGGTGACGGTATCGCGAGGATCTACGGTCTGGATAAATGCATGGCGTCGGAACTGCTTGAATTCCCCAACGGTGTTATGGGGATGGCGCTGAACCTTGAAGAGGACAGCGTCGGAGCCGTTCTCTTCGGTGAAGATTCTCTGATCCACGAAGGTGACGTCGTAAAACGTACAGGCAGGATCATGTCCGTGCCAGTGGGAAAGGAACTCCGCGGAAGGGTTGTCAACGCAATAGGACAGCCCATTGACGGAAAAGGCCCGATCAATACGACCGAGATGAGGATAGTGGACATGCTCGCCCCCGGTATCATCGACAGGCAGCCCGTCAATCAGCCTCTCCAGACGGGGCTGAAGGCGATAGACTCCATGATCCCCGTCGGCAGAGGACAGAGAGAGCTCATAATCGGCGACCGGCAGACGGGCAAGAGCGCCATAGGCATAGATGCCATCATTAACCAGAAGGGCGGAGACGTGACCTGCATTTATGTTGCGGTAGGGCAGAAACGCTCCAATGTCGCCAGTGTGATGAAGACCCTGGAAGAGAACGGCGCAATGGATCATACGATTATAGTAGTGGCAACGGCGAGTGAGCCGGCGCCGCTTCAGTATATAGCGCCCTATACGGGGTGCGCGATGGGGGAATATTTCAGGGACAGCGGCCAGCATGCGCTGATTATCTACGATGACCTCAGCAAACAGGCCACCGCATACCGTCAGCTTTCTCTTCTCCTCAGGCGTCCGCCGGGTCGTGAGGCGTTCCCGGGCGACGTCTTCTATCTGCATTCGAGGCTTCTGGAAAGGGCCGCGAGGGTTTCCGAGGAACTCGGTGGGGGCTCACTGACCGCCCTTCCGATAATCGAGACCCAGGCGGGGGACGTTTCGGGCTACATTCCGACGAACGTCATATCGATCACGGACGGTCAGATATATCTCGAACCTGAACTCTTTTATGCGGGCGTGCGGCCGGCTGTTAACGTCGGCCTTTCGGTAAGCCGCGTCGGCGGCGCAGCCCAGACGAAGGCCATGAAGCAGGTCGCCGGCACACTGAGACTCGACCTTGCCCAGTTCAGGGAACTGGCCGCTTTTGCCCAGTTCGGCAGCGACCTCGACAAGTCTACACTGGCACAGATTGAAAGAGGCAAGAGGATGGTCGAACTTCTTAAGCAGGACCAGTATGTGCCCATGCATATGATAGAACAGGTCTGCGTTCTTTTCGCTGCGACACAGGGATACATTGACGACATCCCTGTCGAATCCATAAAGAAGTTCCAGGAGGAGTTCCTGCGGTACATGAACGACCGGAAGGCCGACGTGAAGAAGGAACTGGACCAGAAGAAGGCGATAGATGACGACCTCAAGGCGAAACTTATCCAGGCCATTGAAGATTTCAAGAAAGGGTTCCAGCCGTAAGGCGGATCCGGAGGGATCTCTAAGACTCAAGATACATAAAGGAAGAAAATGGCGACATTAAGAGATATCAAGAGAAGAATCAAAGCGGTCGAAAGCACGAGCAAGATCACCAAGGCTATGAAAATGGTGGCCGCCGCGAAGTTCAGAAAGGCTCAGCAGAGGATGCTGGAGATGCGGCCTTATGCGGAGAGGATGAGTCAGATACTGTCGAACCTGTCGACGGCGGCTGAAAGCAGTGTCCACCCGCTCCTCGAGGCCAGACCCCGCAAGAATATCGAACTGATCGTCCTGACGAGCGACAGGGGTCTCTGCGGCGCCTTCAATTCCAATATAATGAAGGCGGCCACAAGATATATCGCCGATCTTGAGAAGGATGACATGCGGGTCGTACCGAGCGTGGTCGGGAGAAAGGCGAGGGACTACTTCAGGAGGAGAGGCGTTCAGATGCGGAAGACATGGACTGGCATCTCCGGAAAGATAAGTTATGCCAACGCACAGGAGATCGCCGCTGACATAATAGAGAATTATCTGAACGAGACGGTCGACGAGGTCATTCTCATATACAACGAATTCAAGACGGTCGTATCTCAGAAGGTCGTGATTTCGAGACTCCTGCCTCTTGCTCCGATTGAACACGGGGAAGGCGGTGCGCAGGAGCTGAACTTTCTTTTTGAGCCCTCACGGCAGGCAATATTCAGCAGTCTTGTGCCGAAGAATGTGGAGATACAGGTCTTCCGGGCGCTGCTTGAGTCACAGGCGTCGGAAGAGGCCGCCAGGATGGCTGCCATGGAGAACGCGACTAAGAGCGCCGGCGAGATGATCGACAGGCTTACACTGCAGTTCAATAAGGCCCGCCAGGCCTCAATTACGAAGGAACTCATGGACATCGTCGGCGGAGTCGAGGCATTGAAAGGATAATGACTATGATTTCATACAGTAGAATGAAAAGAGAGATGGGGGTAAGCGAATGAATACCGGA
>JBJKOV010000311.1:0-1888 GCA_046707105.1 Thermodesulfovibrionales bacterium | reverse complement strand
CCTGGCTGCTTTGACAGTTGCCGCCTGCCGCGCTATCATAAAAGTAGAGGAAGAACATAAGTATTGCGGTTCCCCGGTCCGGGTTAAATCGGAGGATCAAGCCACTGGGTAAGGGAGCGGAGTTCGTATGCGGTGTGCAGGCCCATGAAAAGGGAAGCCTAAAGCATACGGGGAAGCACCCATTTAGGAAAGAGCTCTCGGTGGTTTCCCCCTCTGGGGAATTCGCAAGATTATCTCGGAGCCATACAAGGTCGGCAGACGCCGCCGGCGGGTCTTGAACCGCAGCGAACCGTTGGTTGACCGGGTCAGAAGTCGGGACCCAAAAAAGTGTGGCTCCGTCATTTTTTTGCGGTTACTCGTTATTGATGACGCTGCAGTACGGCGGGAATCTCAGGCAGACTCTTTATCTTCCACCCTGATAAAAACTGTTTTGCCGGCTACTATGGACAAACGGTTTATCTCCTTCACCGCAGTCACCACATCCTTTTCCCTTGCCTGATGTGTTAGTACTACCAGTGGGACCGCCCTTCCTATGCGCCTGTCCTTCTGGATAACCGACGCTATGCTTATATTGTGTTTGCCGAGAATGCCGGAAATCTTCGAAAGCACCCCAGGTTTATCGATAGCCGAAAATCTGAAATAGTACATCGCCCTGACATCGTCCATCTTCATCAGGCTCTTGGCTTTCCTTGTAGCGGCAGGCAATAAAAAGCCTGTTCCTGCGCCGTTTGCGATTCCTCTTGCGATATCGACTATGTCACTTACGACAGCGCTTCCGGTAGGCATGTCGCCGGCGCCGCGGCCGTAATACAGCGTCGCACCGACTGCATCCCCCTCCACATAAACGGCGTTAAAAACCCCGTCCACCTTCGAAATGAGATTGCCCTCCGGGACCATCGTGGGATGCACCCTCAGCTCCACCTTCCCGTCTATCTCCTTCGTAATGGCGAGCAGTTTCAGCTTGTAGCCGAGTTCGCGCGCAAATTCTATGTCCATGGGAGATATCCAGGAAATCCCTTCCCTGTACACGTCTTTTATGCTGAACCTGGCTCCGTATGAGAGAGAAGCCAGAATGGCCAGCTTGTGGGCGGAATCGATTCCTTCTATATCGTAGGTAGGGTCCGCCTCTGCATAGCCCAGCCTCTGGGCTTCCCCCAAAACCTCGGCAAATTCGCGCTTTTCATCCGTCATCTTGGTCAGGATGTAGTTTGTAGTGCCGTTTATAATACCGTAGACAGCCTTTATCCGGTTGGCAACAAGTCCCTCCCTGATGACCTTGATGATCGGGATCCCGCCGGCAACCGCGGCCTCAAAGCCTATGCCAACGTTTGCCTTTTCAGCAGCAGTGAATATTTCCGCCCCATGGGTTGCCAGCAGCGCCTTGTTGGCGGTGACCACATGCTTGCCGTTCCTGATCGCCCGGAGCACCAGATCTTTTGCAATGGTCGTGCCCCCGATGAGTTCGACGACGATCTGTATTTCGGGGTCCGAGATCAGGGCGCCGGCATCAGGGGTGAGTACACCTTTGGGCAGTTTTATCCCTCTGTCCCTCTTTACGTCGACATCGGCTATCCGCTTGAGGTTGATACTTATCCCTGACCTTTCTTTCAAAAGATCCTTGTTGTTCAGGAGGATACGTACAGTCCCTGTCCCTACCGTCCCGAAGCCGATCACACCCACATTGATCATCTGTTCAAAACCCTCTTTATTCCGGCAGTCGCCTGACGTATTCTATGCTCGTTTTCAACAAGAGCAAACCTGACGTAGCCGTCTCCGCCCTCTCCGAAACCGATGCCGGGCGACACAGCCACCCCGCCCTCCCTGATCAGAAGCTTGCAGAATTCCAGGGAGCCCATCTTCCTGAAGGCTTCCGGTATCTCAGCCCAGG
>JBJKOV010000310.1:0-13751 GCA_046707105.1 Thermodesulfovibrionales bacterium | reverse complement strand
TACATATAAATTATTATCAAAAATAGCGCCTTTATTCAAGCCGTGCCTGTATAAATATATACTGCCGGCAGCCAACAAGCAAATCCCCCGGGCTCCGGCAGTGAGGCACCTGTAACACTGGTGTGGTGCGGCCAACAGCCAAGTCCTGCTGTAAGTGCATAAATGGCCGTCATTGCGGCTTGTCCGCAATCCTTCTGAAAGATTCCAAGACCTGCTACCGGCAGGCAAGGAATGACCATCATGTTTCCCCTGTCCAGAAGCGTAAGTATTCGATTTACCGGCAAAAATTGGATCATTAAAAGATGTAAACGTAAAGTCCTGGTTTGTCATTTCCCGACCTTCACGGGGATTTTTTCTTCAGAAGGACTCCCGACAAGCGGGAGTGACAGATTGCGCGATAAGGCATAGGTCATTAGTTATGCAGGAAGCAATAATTTTCATACGGAAGGTGGAAGGAGACTTTTTCTTCGACGGAAATTCTATCAGGCAGGGCTATTTGCCCCCTGATTCATTTAAGTTGCCTCTTCTCGAACCTCCCGGGACTCCGGGCTGGAGAGGCAGGTCTAGTCAATCCGGCGGCAACGAAGACATCTTCGGCGAAAAAAGACGTCAAGAAGGGAGAAGGACCTGTGTGAAAAGCTGTGATTGATCTGTTGTGTATGTATTGAGTATAATTATGCAGGGTTATTTTTTCCCGGCGGAGACAATTCAGGAACAATTCCCTCATGTTTATTATTTTTGGCGCACCCAGATCAGGAACGACGCTTTTGACTCCAACAAGATGTGGACAAGATACGAAGGCATGATGCACCACGAGAACCTTCAATACGATTTTATGCCGGAGAAGTCGGACGTGTGGAGGGAGGAGATCGAACCTTCACTCCTTCGCAGGGTCGAAGTGCAGGCCCGGGAAGCACTCGATGCTTTCGGTTACGAAATAGGGTCTTCTGCGGGTGTGACGATTCCCCTCCTCTCCAAGCAAAAGGTGAACCCGCATCCAGAAAAGAAGAGAGCGATTTGTGTACTAGGCATGCATCGCAGCGGCACGTCGGCGATCACACGGGCACTGAATCTCCTGGGTCTTCACATAGGAAACCCTGAACATTTGATGAAGCCGGTCGAAGGTGATAATCCCCACGGATTTTGGGAACAGTTATCCATTTTTTCTTTGCATGAAAGACTCCTCTCTTTTCTTTCAAGATCGTGGGACAATATTCTCCCCCCCCGTGAAGGGTGGTGGAAGGAACCTGAAATTTCTCCTTATCGCGATGAACTTAAAACCATCATTCAGGGGGAATTCGGAGGACAACAACTCTGGCTGTGGAAGGACCCGCGTACTTCCCTTCTTCTGCCTCTCTGGAAAGAGGTCATGCAGGAACTCGACATCGAGGTCAGCTATCTGATCTGTGTGAGGAACCCCCTGGATGTCGCGGCGTCTCTGAAGCGGCGCAACGATTTCTCCAAAGGCAAGTCGCTCGCCTTATGGCAGCTCTATAACTTATCGGCGCTTCTATGGACAAACGGCGCAAACCGCATGGCAGTGCACTTCGATGATTTCATCGAAGAATGGGAAACCTCCCTGAAGAGGGTTTCATCGTCACTTCATCTCCCCTGGCCGGAGGACGAAGAGGAATTGCGGAAATACATGGCCGGCTTTCTCAGGCCCGGGGATCGCCACAGCTGTTCTGAGACAGAACTGCTGCTCAGGGACAAAGATGCGGCGCAGCCGGTTGTGCGACTGTATCAGCTGCTCGTTGAGGCGATCAGGGAAGATGACATGGTGTATACCGGTCGGTTTTTGGGGGAAGTGGAGACCCTTTATCGGGAGTATTGCGATTACGCCGGAATATTCAGCTCGAACTCTGGCGACGGAGGTCCTCTTGTATCCGTCGGACAGGACGGAAGGATTGACGATGAAGATAAAGCCGCTGCCGAGGGAAGTCCTTCTGAAACGAAAACCGGTGCCGGAAGAAGGAGGGGATTCCCCGGCCGGGGCGGAATCGAACGGCTTGTGTTCCCAAAGTTCTCAAGCCCCACGGCTTCGATTATCATCCCTGTCTGGAATCAATGGGAGTATACCCGTCGATGCTTAAAAACGATTCTCGCCAACACGCATGAAATTCCTTATGAAGTGATTGTGATCGATAACGGCTCCACGGACAGGACCGAAGAACTCCTGTCAGGGGCCGAGAATATCACAGTTATCAGAAACTCCTCGAACGCAGGGTATCTGCTGGCCTGCAATCAGGGGGCCGCCGCCGCAAAGGGAGAGCATCTCGTCCTACTGAATAACGATACGGAGCCGCTGCCGGGCTGGCTAAAGGAACTCGTCGGCACAGCGGACGCCGACCCAAAGGCCGGGGCGGTGGGTGGAAAGCTCATATATCCTGACGGCAGGCTGCAGGAGGCGGGGGGCATGGTCTTCTCCGATGGCCGCAGCTGGAACTTCGGCAACGGCGATGATCCGAACGAGGAGATTTACAATGTAATGTGCGAGGTCGATTATTGCTCCGGTGCCTGCCTCCTGGTAAGAAGGCATCTCTTTGAGGCACTCGGGGGTTTTGCCATAAGATACGTTCCCGCGTATTATGAGGACACGGACCTCTGCTTCGGTCTGAGAAAGATGGGGTATAAGGTCCTGTACAACCCGGATGTTTGTGTAGTTCATCACGAATCGGTAACGGCGGGGACGGATGAATCGCAGGGGTTCAGGAGATACGTGGAAATCAACAGAAAAAAATTTATCGAAAAATGGGCGGATGAGCTGTCACTCCAGGACGCTTCCCCCTGGGAGGGGAGGGTCCCGGTCACCGCGTGCAGGGAGCGGCTGCTCAGGGACGACCTCACTCAGGAGGACGTTATTTACTGCCTGAACGGCGGAAAAACAGCGCGGCGAAGGCACCCTTCATCTCTGCCTATTGATAAGTCCGTTGTGTATAAGACGATCGCGGAAAAGGAAAAAAAGTCTGCGGATGTGGTTCTGAGCGCGGTCAGCCGTTACGGGCCTGACAAAATCGGGGTCGCGTGGTCTGGAGGCAAGGACTCTGCAGCGCTTATTCATGTGATAAGACAGGCCTGCGGCGGAGTGATACCCGTCAAAGTGATCAGTCTTCTCACGGGGGAAGATTCCCCCGAGGAACACCGGTTCGTCGAAGGGCTCAGCCGTGAGTGGGGCTTTGATTTGCTGACACCCGATGCAGGCCTGTCGTCAGGAGTCCGGAATGGCCATGACTCGCATCCCGAGCCGTCTTTGGAGGCTCTATTCAGGACCGCAGTGCAGCGGCTTCATCTCAAGGCGCTGATTACCGGCGGGCGGAGAGGGGACGGGCCGGAGCCGCCATCTGTATATTTTTGCCATGAAGATAATCCCCGCTATGTAAGGGTCCAACCCATGCTCCATTTCAGGGAAGTGGATGTGTGGCAATACATCAAAAAGTACGATGTACCTCTTTGCGGGATGATCCACGGGGGGGATCGTGATTCTTTATGCGGAGTGCGCAATGACGGAGGCGATTAGGACAAGGCAAATAATGACTGACTCGACGACAGACATGAGGAAAAACATTTGCAACGGGAGACCGGCATGAAAGACAATGGGTTTCCGGTAGTCAGTGTGGATGAAATAATGAGGAAGATAGAGGAAGAGATCGCAAAGAAACGGAGTCTTCCTCGTGACGCAACACCACGGCGCAGTGTGAATTCTGTGTTGCAGGGGAGAGGGGTGCAAAGTAAATATCTTCTCTCGCCGGAGCAGTCCGAAAGGGGCCTTGTCCGCGGGGTCCTCTGGAAGTACGGAATGCGATACGCCAGGGTGATAAAGAAGGTCCCCGGACTGAACAGAATCGCAGAGTATTATTTCTGGCGGCTGTCGGGCGATTCAAAACCTCTTCCAGTCACGACGTCCGTCCCCAGGCCGGACATACTGGCGACAAATCTGAACTTTGCAGGTTTTCTCGATCATCTGAAGCACGAAGGGCTGAAGGGGAAGATCAAGCTTAGAATATTTACGGTCATAGGGTTCTTCGCCTGGTGGCAGGGTCAGGTCAATGGCGCGCTTTACGAAAAACTCTCCGAACAGGGCGCCCGGCTGGCAGAACAGGCCACCCGGTTGGTCGAACAGGCCACCCGGTTGGTCGAACAGGGCGCCCGGTTGGCCGAGCAGGACGCCCGGTTGGCCGAGCAGGACGGAGTCATCGGGCGCCTTGCCGCCGAAGCCGCCGCCAGGAACAGGATGATGACAGATCTTGAGCGCAGGCTATCTGTACAGAGCCGGTTGGAAGATGCGATCTATGAAGAGCTGACGGCTCAGCGGGCCGAAATTGCCAGGAAGCGGGGATGGTCTGCTTCAGAGTAAGTAAATAAGCGCTCCCGTACAGGGTCGGGACGCGTTGAAAAGATTCGGCCCGGCGCTTCGCCCGGAGGAGATACTCAGGAAATTGTCAGTGCAAGAAGGGGGGCTTGAAGAGGTTTCATGAATGCTATCGGAAAGCGCGGCTCTAGCGGCGGACATTACGTTTCACAGCGGGGAGGCGCTGCCATTTTTTGCTGCGATTTGACAGGCGATCCATTGTCCGGAGGTAAGGCATGAAGAAGATTCTTGTTCTGAATTTCTTTCCGGCCTTCGTGCCGCCTTCCAGCGGAGGAGAGCTCCGCTATTTCAACATGTATTCGCATCTGAGCGCTTTTTTCGACGTTACCCTTCTGTCCCCGACCTATGCCGAACAGACATTCGAAATTGTGGAGCACTCTGGTACATTCAGAGAATACAGGATACCCAAAGACGAATCCATCCACCACGGACTTCATCACAGGCTTGACAAAGAAGGCGTATGTGCGGAAGTTTCTGCGCTTGTCTGTGCCCTGAGTTCCGCCCATCCGAATGAGTACCATAGACGCTATTTCGATCTCTACGGGGGTGCGGATATTATTGTGCACGAGTTTCCCTATATGGTCGAATACGATATGTTATGGGGATTTGACGACAAGCCGCGGGTCTACAACAGCCATAATGTCGAGTACCTTCTGATGAAACAACTCTATCAGGGAGAAAAGGCGGGTACATATCTGCAGTATATTTTTGACCTGGAGAAAAAGGCCGTCTTGCAATCTGACCTCGTATTTGCCACGTCCGAAGAAGAAAAAGAGGCATTTATCGGTCTGTACGGAGTCCCTCCGGGGAAGATTGCGCTTGCGCCCAATGGAATAGACCCTGAAGAAGTCACCCGCAATGCGGGGGGAGGGTGCAAGTCTGCGCTTTTCATCGGCAGCCAGCATCCCCCGAATGTGGAGGCCGTCGACTTCATCATGCAGAAAGTCGCCCCGGAATGTCCTGATATCGATTTTCTGATTGCCGGGTCCTGCGGCGCCTCTTTTTCGAAGGGATTACACAGCGACAATATCCGGCTGTTGGGCCGGATAGATGAGAAAACGAAAAAAGATCTCTTCGCGAACGCCGATGTAGCCGTCAACCCTATGTTTTCGGGCGCCGGCACAAACCTGAAGACCCTGGAATTTTTATCGGCGGGGATGCCGCTGATTTCAACAGATATAGGCGTGAGGGGGCTTGGGTTGCAGGACGGCGAACATTTTGTGAGGGCCGGCAGAGAGAACTTTGCCGAAAAAATCAGGGGCCTCATGCTTGATGAGCGGTCGAGAGAGAAAATATCGCGGTCCGGACGCCTCTATGTGAATGATCATTATTCATGGGGAAACATTTCAAGGACCGTACGAGACGCAATCGACAGCCTTCCTCTCGGCAGAAAGGGACGCCGGAAGCGTATTCTCCTGCTCAATGACTTTCGCGCCTCCAGCCCCACGGGGGGCGGCGAGATAAGAATCAACAGGTTGTATGGCGCGCTGTCACGCTACCACGATATTCTGTTGCTTTGTCTCAACAACTCCCTGCAGGTGACCAGGTCTCAGATCACGCAGACCTTCACGGAAATATCGTTTCCGAAAACGCAGGGACATGTTGCAGAAGAAAAAAGGGTCAATGACACATACTGGGTAAGCGCAAGTGACATCGTCAGTTCGTATATGGTCGCAGAAAACAGCTTTTACACTGCCGCCGTGAAGGCTTTCTACGCGGCAGCCGACCTTATTGTGCTGGTTCATCCGTATATGCTCCGGGCTTTGGACGGTTTGAGCGGAAAGCCCCTGATCTATGAAAGTCTCAACTTTGAATACGGCCTGAAGAGTGACATCTTGAAACCCCACCCCTTGTCTGGAACTCTGCTGCCCTGCGTTGAGTTGGTCGAGAAGGCGGCTTGCCGTCAAAGTTCTCTCGTGGTCGCTGTGTCGCAGGAAGACACCGACCAGCTAATCCGTTTTTCTGGAATCCCGGAGCAAAGCGCCTATGTTGTAAGAAACGGTGTGGACGTGAGAGGCGAGGATTTTTTCCCCGACACCTTCGAAGAGGTCAGGAAGCTTCTCCGTGGTCATCGGTCGGCCCTTTTTATCGGGAGCGGACATGGTCCCAACGTCACGGCATTGCGCTTTGTCATAGTCAGGCTGGCCCCTCAGCTGAGTCAGTGGATTTTTTTGATCATGGGCACGGTCTGCAATGCCTTTAAACAGGGGGAGGTGCCGGCGAACGTTTTATTGTTCGGGAGACTCGATGATGAATACAAGGAAGCATTGTTGAAGATAGCCGATGTGGCGCTCAATCCTATGGTGGAGGGCTCGGGATCGAATCTGAAACTGGCAGAATACATGGCGAATAAATTGCCGACCGTCACCACGAAAATGGGGGCGAGAGGGTATGAAGTAGAAGACGGAAGGGAGGTCATTATCTGTGAACTGCCGGAATTCGGCGGCAATATGGAAAACCTGCTGGAAAATGACGGGCTCAGGCGAAGTCTGGCCGAACGGGGATATGCCTATGCATGCCGGGAATTGGGCTGGAACGTCCTTGCAGACGAATATCTTTCCATTCTGGGCCATACGGTCTTCAAACCCGGGAAGAAGAAATTGCTGGTTCTTACATACCGGTTCACTGATCCTCCCCTCGGAGGCGCCGAAATGTATCTCCTCAGCGTGATTAGAGAACTCGACAGACTCGGCGATTTCCTGATAACCGTCGCAACCACCGACATGAGTGACGTCTTCAATAAATTCCATTTTTCCATCGAATTCACCCGTGATGAGGGTGTCCCTTTGCTGTCGGGACTTAACAATACCTCCGTGCACAAATTCAGGTGCGACACCATAGCTGAGGAGCGCAGATTTGGGAGTTCCAGACGCCTATTTGAACGCTGGATGGAGGAATCTGTCCTTTCGTCGGTTCGTCATCTCGACAAGTACACTTTCCCTCTCCTTCTGGGAGGGTGGCATTTCCCGGAGAACAACTGTGGACGCGTCGAGATCTGGTCAAGCGGAACAGCCCTCATCTATGTTTCGGGGACCGAGGCGATCGAGATGGAAGGGTATCATAGGGGCAATGGAGAACTTTCTCTCTCGTCTGATATGGAAACACTCGGCGCCAAAAAGGTGAAGGGGAACTTCCGGTTTACCGTGAAGACAGCCGGCTTCAAATGGCTAAAACTGAACATCGGCGCCTTTATCGCTCCCGCCGATCCGAGGCCGTTGGGGATCAGAATGGTCAGTATCAAGTATAAGATAACCGGCCAGTGGCACAATCTCAGCCTGAATTATGACTACAGTGATTATTTAAAGGAAAAGTATTTAGACGAATATATTGAAGAATTAATAAGACTCGCGGAATCGAGGCCGCCGGAATATGACGAACTGTTTCAACACATCCGGGGCCCCGTATCAGATGAATTGGAAAAATGGCTCGACAGAAAAATGAATGAGTTTGATGTCGTGCTGGGACATAGTGTTCCTTTTTCCACTTCTGTTCTTGCGACAAAGTATGCAAGAAAGTATGATAAGCCTGTTGTTATCCTTCCTCATTTTCATATGGATGATGAGTTCTATCACTGGAAATCGTACTATGATGCATTGCGATGTGCGACGGCTGTTTTCGCTTTCCCCAGGAGGTCAATCGACGTGTTTTATCGGAAGATAGGCGTTGCCGCACACTATATTCACGGAGGGGCTGTTTATAAAGAGGAGCATGCCGATGTCGACTCATCAGGCTTTCTTGAGGGATACTCCGAAAGCCTTCCCTTCTTTCTCGTGCTGGGCAGAAAAGCAGGGGCGAAGAACTACCGGTGGGCAATCGACGCGATAAAAAAAGTTAATGCGAATAAAAAGCTGTGCAATCTTGTGATAATCGGGCGAGATGAGGACGGTGAAAGGATCGATGAAAAAGATGCGTTCTATCTCGGTGAGAGCGACAGGAGTGTCGTGCTCGGCGCCCTGAATGAATGCACTGCATTGATCAACATGAGTGAAAGCGAGAGTTTCGGTATTGTGATGCTCGAAGCATGGATGCAACGAAAACCCGTTATCGTTAATGAGAGGTGTGCTGCTTTTGCCGAGCTCGTTGAGGACTCGGTTGATGGCCTGCTGGCAAACAGGGATACGCTTAGGGACAAAATAATATTCATCCTGGAAAACCCTGGCCAGGCGCAGTTGATGGGCGAAAAGGGATTCGAGAAGGTGCAGAAAGACTATACGTGGGAATCCATTGGAAAGGCCGTAAATGCTATTGCATTGACTGCACTGAGTCTGAGTCCGGCATGCCCGGGGGAGCCGGCAAAGACAATAGACATGGCACCCCCCGTGGACATGGCACCCCCCGTGGACATTGCATCCCCCGTGGACATTGCATCCCCAGTGGACTTTGCATCCCCAGTGGACATTGCATCCCCAGTGGAAGCTGCTCAAGGTTTTGGGCAGGATAACGATTTTGAATCCTGTTTGCAGCGCGTCTACGAGGCTGTGCTCAGAAAAGGTGACATAGCGATAGACGTGGGTGCCCATACGGGAAGGCACTGCGTTCCGATGGCAAAATCGGTCTGCCCCGGCGGTACGGTCTTCGCATTTGAGCCTTTGCCCATGTGCCGGGAGTATCTCGCATACCAGGTGAAGGAATTTCACAAGGACCTTGAGGGTATCATAAGGATTTCTTCTTTCGCGCTGAGTGATCATGAGGGTACGGGAGAGTTTGTTGTGGCGAAGGATGCCCTTGCATACAGCGGCCTGAAGGAGCGCACCTATGACGTTCCAACTGAACTTGAAAAAATTCAGGTTACGATCAAGACTATCGACAATATGTTTATGCAGCTGCCTTCCCTGCGGTATATAAAGATCGACGCGGAAGGCGGAGAGTTTCATATTATGAAGGGGGCTGCCGCATGCATCGAGAAATTCAGGCCGCTGGTGTCGTTTGAATTTGGAGTAAACTCAATCAAAGAGTACGGGTTTACCCCTGACGAACCAGCGCGTTTTCTGCTGGACCGGGGGTACAGGATCTACGATATCCGCGGCAGGCTGTTGACGGCCATATCTGATTTTGTGGAAAGCGCCACACTTCAGAATGTCTGGGACTATATCGCTGTCCCGGCTGAAAATAAGACCATGGAACATACGGTCTTAGGCGCACTGACAATGGCTGAGCAAGCGGCCGGCCCGTCGGGAAAACGTGGGGCAACAGGGCCTATCTTGAACAGTGCTGATGCCATCGAAAAAATTACTTCTCTACATGCAGGGGATGTCCCTCACGAAGAGGATTTTCTGTTTTTCAGGAACCTGCCTCCGGGGGATGGCATCTTTCTCGATGTGGGTGCAAACGCAGGTCAGTCAGCCGTCTCCTTCAGGTGTGTCGACAAGAATAGGCGGATCATGTCCTTCGAGCCAAATTATTTGTTCAGGCCGGTCCTCCAATATGTGAAGGAGAATCTATTGAGGAATTTCGATTTCTCTTTGTGCGGACTTGGCAAAATGAAGGGGACGTTGACACTAATCGTACCGTATGTCGACGGAGTTCCTTTTTTTGAGGAGTGCAGTGTCGACAGGGCTCAATTTGAGAAGCCCTGGGCGAAAGAGAGGCTGAAATCCTGCGGTTCCGATCTTTCTTTTAAGGAAATGGATATTCAAATAGTGAGAGCTGATGATCTCAACCTGAGGCCTGACATCGTCAAAATCGACGCGGAAGGGTTTGAATTGGCTGTACTTGAGGGAATGGAAAAAACAATTTTATCTCATCACCCTATTCTGCTCATTGAAAACAATGACTATGAACACGTGACAGCCTATTTAAAGGCGCTCTCTTACGACGTCTTTACCTATGATGCGGGCAAGAATAGACTGTCTCCGCCACGCATTGCGGCAAACAGTTTTTATCTCCACAGGACAGATCACGCAAGCCTGATCGAAAGACTCTACGGTGAATGATCTTAATTTATTCAAGGCGATAGAACGAGCAAACCCAGCTGCCCCTCTCCGGCCCGTGCTGACGCCGACAGAACGTTTGAAGGTCACTCTTTTTCTTCGCATCGTCTGTATTCTCTATAAGGATTTGGCGGCGTATGGCATATTAATTGCTACAATTCGTTAGAATAAGTAAGCCGATGATAGGTCACATCAAAGCCAGAAATAGCCGACTAGGCAGCAAATGAGACTCATTATTTATGACCGGACCACGTAAAGCTGCAACTCTAATTGTACTTTTTCCCTTGCTGATCCTTTTTTTTGCCCTCGATCAGGCAGGGGCTGCCACGAATCTTTGCAACTCCCTTCAATCCGGGGGGACAGTTACCCTGAATTCCGGAACCACCTATCAGCTTACCAATCAATGCAACATACCGAAGAGTGTGACACTTTTTGGCAATGGAGTTACAATTAACGGCGTCGGACCGATCGTTGCCTCAGGACCCGGGATTACACTGACGGTGAATAACCTTGTTTTCAATTCTTCATCCTGGGGTGCACTTGCCGCGTCAAATGGCGGCCACCTTGTTGTGCAGAGCAGCACCATCTCCTGCCCATCGGGAACAAGTTTGAACGTCGACTCCGGCTCAACCTTAACGGCCCAGAGCACTGCCATCCCCTTGGCTGCTTATGGTGTTCAGATAACAAATGCCTCGTCAGCCGATCTCCACGGCGTGACAATTACCGGTACCCCCTATGCTGTGATGGTCAGCGGTGTCGGGGCGTCAGTCACGCTTGACGGGAACAGCCTGCTCGATTATTCCGGCGCAGGGGCCGGAGTGGCGCTTATGGACGGTGCTGCAGGTGTTGTCCACGACAGCACAATCAATGGTTTTACAAATGGAATTGACATCCATCCGACCGGTGCGACTGTTTATAACGGTACGGTAGACGTGCAAAACTGCATATTTGATCATAACAGCGCCGCTCTGGCCGCGTCATACGGGAGCAACATAAGGTTCTCCACTTCTACGGTGACGAATGCAGTGAATGATGGCCTATACTTCAGTAACAGCACGGCGGTGATAGATAAAAGCCAAATCATAGGAAGTCTGAATAGCGGCGTTTCTTTCATAGGATGCCCTTCAGGCACGATCCAAAACTCCATCGTGGAAGACAGCGCCCATCAGGGGATTTCTGTTGTGGCCCAGGATTCATCCAGCCCCCCCAGTCAGAACATCAATGTCCTGAACAACACTCTTGTAAACAATCAGATCGCGAATCTCCTAGTCGATGACAGATCAACGGCGCAGATCCAGGGCAACATCTTTACCCAGACTCCGGATGCTAATATCCGATTCCATGGACCCAAAGGTATCACCCTCGATTCAGCCCTTGTCATCGACTCAATGTCCGGAATGGAGATTTGCGAAAGCAGCACGCCCAGTATCGTTTTATCTGTGATCGGTCAGAACGACAAGAACGGGATACTGGTATATAACAATTCCTCTCTGACCGCGGAACAGAGCGTCTTCTGGAACAATGCTCTTGCGGATCCGGCGGGAAGCACGTCGATCTATGTCAATGACGGGGGGCAGGCCAATGCCCGCAACTCCACATTCGGGCCTGCAGGCAACTGGGCCTTTTCGAACTATTCTATTGGCGCTTGCGATGTGTCACTGAACTACTGGGGCGCTGCGGACGGGCCTGATGTTGCTTCCTGGATCCAAACCACAGGTGTGGGCAATGGTTCAGGCGCGCACCTGACGGCCGGTTATCTGACATCCGGACCGGTGACTTATATTCCTTATCTCACCCAGAGCCCGGTAAGCAGCAACGTCAATGACAGTGTGAGTCTCGCTTCCGGAGGCGGCCTGGCATGGGATTCCCAGCTTGGGCTTACGATAGGCTTGACCGCAAATCAGGGCAGTGCGCCGCTATCCAATGAAATCCTCGGAGTCCTGAAGGTAAACGATACGGAGAATATGACACTGGTGACGCCTCCGGATTATCTGTTGCAGGGGCAGCTATATGTGGTCTGGATCAGCGTTCCTCTCCGCTTCAACAGCTCGTCGGGTTTTTTACAATTCAGTCTGCCGTCCCAGAACTCGCCTGTTGACCTGAAACGGCGCGGCGCTGACGGCAGTTGGACCCAGGTGGCGAGTGTGTGGAACCAGTCTTATCATATGCTTACGTATTCGCCGACGGACTCTCACCTGCTGAACGGAACCTTTGCCATCACTGAAACCCCGGACGTTATCTACGCGAAATGTGACGGCTTCTGCAACGGTAATGCGCCATGTTATGTATCCGTCCAGTACGGTGACGAATACCACCCAATACTCACCGATACGGTTATGTATGCTACGAATGAAACCTTTTCGGGAGATGTTACTTATTATGGCCCGGCGGTGTTAAACCTGTCCGGGGGCTGGGACGCTACGTATTCCGCCGACCATGCGTACACATACATCAAGGGTTCCCTGACGATCACGGATGGGCAACTGATCGCCGGGAACGTCGTATTGGAATAAGATCACTTCACGGTATAGAGTTTTTTCTTCAGCGGGGATGGTGAAGCGTAAAATCAGTTGCTCTCCAAAATTTCACGAGCATCACAATCGGCGATGAAGTTGAAAAAAGTCGGGAGAACATTATAATCTTATTGGCATGGACAGCGGGTTCTCCGGAGGGAGAGCCTCCGGCTGGAGAAAGGAGTTCCGTGGCAATGCCGAATCAAAGAGGCTTGATGACATTTAAATTGAGGAGGATGTAATGACAGCTATAGGCGCAGCACAGAAGGGGAGGCGGGACGGCTTTATTCTCTGTGCCCTGCTGGTATTGTCCGTATTGTTCCTGCCTGGTTGCAGCAATCCGAAGAATTCCTTGAATACCGGGAAAGTTATTAAAGGTTTTGTCGCCAGTGGGCAGCCAAATGCCAAGTGGATGTATATGGACGATGATGCGGTGATCCTTTTGGATAGTGGGGCCGAGGGGAAATTGTATTTCAAGGGGCTGGTAGATCCCAAGCTCTTTAAAACTGTCTATAACAATACCTTCAATATGACTTTTGTGGTTAATGGTGAGGTTGTTAAAGCAATTACAGTCGGTAAGGTGTATGACGGGTACTTTGATGTGGTCTGCGATGTTCCCAAAAATAAGAAGCTGGAAGTGGATATAAAAACAGACAAGTACGACACGTCGATAAAGGGCGAGAAAAGAAGTATGATCGCCTACTCTCTGGAAGCCAAGTAAAAAGCAGTTATTGACAAGCGGCAGTCATCGGAGGCGATCTCACAGGAAAGCCCGGCGCTATTGCAGGACGTAGCAGGTCGCGGAACTTCAATCCGGCGTTCCAGTAGAGGACAAGCCTGTGGTATAATCTATCACTATTGTGAACCCAGAATTCTCCGACAATTGTTTGAATGACCTCTGTAAAGAAAAGGATTATGTATCTCTGAGGAAGAGTCCTT
>JBJKOV010000309.1:0-9021 GCA_046707105.1 Thermodesulfovibrionales bacterium | reverse complement strand
CAATAACGTTTTCATTCCTGCCCTCCGATCTTTATGATTTTGTGAGCGATTCCCAAGCCCTTGAGCGCCGAGAACAAACAATTCGCGCCCCACAGCAGCATGGGAATTGCAACAGCTGAGTCAATGCTCACGTATCCAAGCACCCCTGCCAGACCTAAGGCACCAGCTCCGGTGCCTACTATAACCTGTCCAACAACTCCTGTAGCGGTTTTTTTACCATTCATATACTCCGAAACCAGATCAACCAGCCCCTTCTTATCAATTTCCATTTTTTACCTCACTATCATTGTTTAGAAACTCCGGCATAACTGACACCTAATGACCACGGGGCGACCGGTGCCGAACCTATTTGCCTGACTATAACATCGTCAAACGTTGCACTGCGGACAGCCCCGGTATGAACCTGAAGATAGAAATACCCGCTCGGGATAACCGCAGTATAAGACCCTGGCGCTGTAAAAAACGTTGAGATACCATCAGACGTGTACATCTCCGCCTGATCGGTTAATGCTGTGATGTTGAAGTAGATACGGCGGGGGATTCCATCGCCTTTGGTACCAGCGAGTTGTCGAACCCCACACGGTGGCCAGGCTGTTGTCGTGGTTGCTGCTCGTAGTTTGCCACTATCTTCCGATATCGAACAGCCACCAGATGGGTCATACCCGTAAGGATATTCCCAGATGCCAGGTAAACCACCTGACCAGTTCTGGAAATTACCGTTATTAATCACACTGTACCCTGACGTGTCATCAACCTCTGGAATCAGATAACAACTCTCTTCTCCAGGATCACCAAACCAGTAACCTCCAGCAATTCCGGTGCAGTCTGACTCATTATCGCAACGCCACCAGTTTGCCGGGCTACAGATATCTGTATTCACGGCCACATTGAAATCAGAATAAACTGGATTTGTTTCGTTGCCGTATGCATCTTGGCATAATATTTTCCGGTGATAAACCCCACCATCTATCAGACCGGTGATCGGCTGAGAATGCATACGAGCACCTGTAGTGGCGAAGTTGGTCATTGCCGACCAGACAGCGCTATCCGAAGTCGACCACCGGCACGTTTCGTCTTCGGACGTAGAAACCGACAGGTTGGCGCTCGTTGTCCCAGATGGCAACTCGCCTGACGGTTGAATATTAGTTGGTTGCTCTGCCGGCCAACCCTGAACATGTAGATTACAAGTGTTGTTATACCAGTATAAACCGGCGGCAGCACAAGACGTAGCGTCACAACTTCCCAGGTTGTCCGCATTACAAGTTGGAGACGCCAGTGCTACATACTGGGTGTACATATTAACCCCCCATCCAGCACTGTACTGGACGCCCTGGCAGCTAGTATCCCCAACAACAGAATAATTAGGTGGCAGTTCCCCTTGACCTCTGCATATCGATGAAAAGCGCGCTAGATAATCCCAAAATGCTTGGTGGTTCCATTGAGTTTTCCAGCCCATTATTTTCACCGCTGCCGCTATTCCTTCCATTGATGGGCCGTATAAAAATCTGTACGGATCAGCACCAGTTGTCGGATTCCAAGCACTCGTGTCCTTCTTGCGGTAATCATAATCATAATGGTGCCACTCCGGCATCCCGACCATTGCTGATGTATAATCGTTATCAGGAGGGTAAGACGTAGGAAACGACGCGGTGGCCGTCACGTCTTGAGAGCGCACATAGTAGAATGTCGCATCTTCTGAGAATTTATAAGCGTCTGTTGGGTATGTTCCCCATGCTGCCCCATTCCCGGTGAAGAGATACACACCAGTTTTAGGCCAGATGGCTTTTATCTCTGCAATATTAAGCAAATTACCGGCAAACATTATAGGAAACTTTCTCCCTAGAATTTGTACCGGAACTGGGGAATAAAAATTATGATTACGTTTTACATTCGAATAGAAATCCAACCCCATTTGAATCAGCCCGATAACGATGGGAGTTTTCTGCGATTGGGTGTAGGTGTTTGAATTAACTATGAGTGCCATGTGCCCGATATCTGTTGCCAGTTCACCACCATAATCCCGCATATTATAATTTGGATGAATAGATCTACCAGCCTGTCCAATCTGATGGTCTATCCATGGACGGGAAGCTAGGTTTGTCATTTCTGATAGTGTTGGCGATCCAACAGCTGGAGCAACGGACTTAAGGAGGCCCCAATTTATAGACGACACATTATAAACTACATTGTCAAGATCACACAGTCCTGGTCTAAACGAACCAGCCGCGGGGGCTGACGCAACTACTGTAAGAATAGCCGCTTCTTGCACTGCTGTATAATTTTTCTCGTTAGTAGTTGGGTTAAATACACCATAATACGGGTACTTAGTAGTAGTAACTAGCCTATCCCCTGGGGAAAGAGATATAGGAAAGGATGACCCTACATTGAGACTTGCATTGTAATTCAACCCAGCACTAGAATATCCTTGGCTTCCACCCGGGGATGGGTTCTTCTGTGATCCACCGAGGGCATATGTTCCGGTAGCAGATATACCTGTTACTTGCAATCCAGATGGGGCTACAACATACCAATCTCCAGTTACATACTGTCCCGTAGGATAAGTTCCATTAAATGTCCATGTTATCGAATCCTTCGTGATTGTGTTTCCAAAGCATATCGATGGTACAAGTAACAACATGATTAAAGCTATTCTAAGCATGTACCTATCTCCAGGTCATATGAGTTGCCGCTATAAATGTACCCTACACCAGTTGAATAGTTATCCAACGCCCAAGCATACCTAAATGCATTCTGCTCCCCTACACCAGCGTTTACAGACCAGGTAGCAACCTGGTCTGTTCTACTGGGATCAGAGTAGATAGTCAATGTGTAAAGACCGGTAGAATTTGTTCCTGCACTGGCGTCACGAGTGAACGTAAAGTAATAGTCGGTGTCGTACGCTAAAGAACCAGGCCCTATAGGAGCACTAAAATATAATGTACCAGATTCTCGGATACCTATCCTAGCGTATAATCCGGAAGTAGGGGTTCGTCGCATTTCAACGAGTATTGTATCATCAGTTTGGTTGAAGATGTCCACTGATGACATGGTCAGGGCAAAAACTATTTTTTCTGCCCAATCCGCGGTAGAAGAGCTTACCCGTCCTCGCCATTTTGCAGTCACATCGCCAGAAAAGTACCCTGCACCAAAATCTTTGTATAGTTTAGCTACACCATTATTAGGTGCTCTATATCCAAGCGTTGAAGATGTTAATGTAGTTATCCAGCTTAGGTTATCAACAGTCTTGGTATATGTTGTATAATCCTGGGCGGTCAGTGTGCATTCTACCGGCACGCTTGTCAAAGCTCTTCTATGCATCAGCATCCGCATATTGCTTAATGTTGATGCATTGGCACTAACGGACAACAAGGCAAGAGTCAGAACATATAAGATTAGTCTCATTGCTCCCCCGTAAATGCGGTACCGTCAACTGAGTTTCCGGTAGTGTACCATGATGATGAGTTGTATGGGGTTAGGCAGATCATATCCCCAGATACCCCGTTACTAATCGCTTGCTTACCGTCAGATAGCGTTATTCCGTTAAGGATCTGGTTGTCGTTGGCGCCAACGTCCAAATAAAACGTTATGTTGCCTTTGGCCGCCACACAAAAGTTAACATAGTCGGAGTCTGTCCCAACTGAGATATTTGGAGCTGTTATGACCACACCATTGGTGTCAACGTATATCATTCCTCCAAACGCAAAAGCATCTGTGGTCAGCACCGTATAATTTGCCGCCTTGGTCACAACATTCATTCCTTTTACTGAGTTGTTTAGCGCTGCACTAATACCGGTTATGCTGGTCCCCTGGAAATCAACACCTTTCTTAAACTCGATCTTGTCTGTAGCGCTGTTGTATTTTATCAGATCAGCGGTAACACCGCTTCCGACTGTGCCGTCTTTACCGGAGATAACCAGATCAGCCTTAACAGCACCGGCAGTACCATCGGTTACGTTAGAAGATATTACCGCTACGGTTTTATTTGCATCACCTGAATTTGAAGACTGGAAAGTATCTACTGGTATTCCAGCAGGAGTTGTCGTAACCTGGCCAGCAGTCAACGAGTTGACAGTTAGGTCCTGATCGCTGAACTGCGGTACAAGACTTTCCATCGACAACATTGTATCTATCTCGGCAGAACTATAAATACCCAAGTTGTTGAGCGCAGTAGGTATGTCGTTTAGATCAGATAGGTTGTTCGTTGATAACATATCACCAGAGCTACCAGACAGCGCAACCCATGCGTTATCTTTCCTGACATAGTTATTACTATCAGCCGGGGCGTCGCTAAGTCCAGCACCAACGGACCAGTATGTTGCGTAGTTGGAGCCAACTCCTGGCTCGTCAGTACTTGAGCTTTTATGTGACACTATGCAAGTGTACGTGTTCCCGCCATGGATAACAGACGTCTCTCCGGCGGTATAATTCAACCCGGGTTCCCAAGCTTTTGTTACCTCCATACCGGAGGCGGTAATACTTGCCCCGGAACCAACAGAGTTTACAGTAAGAACTTGGTTGGTGAACAACTGTAAAATGCTGCTGAATATTGAGGTTATGCTTGACCATCCACTATCTTTTCGGATGTAACTTTCTCCATCTACTGGAGCCTCTGCTATCCCTCCGGCATTTGGCGGAAGCTCCCAATATGTTTCCCATTCTGCGCCTACACCTGGCTCGTCGTCGTTGTCGCCAGAAGTGTGGCTTACCTTGCAGATATAATGGTATCCGCCGTGGATGACGCTGGATTCACCCGCAGTAAAACTAACCCCTGGTTTCCAGCTCTTTGTTACCTGTGACCCCGACACAGACAGGTTGTCTCCGCTTATCGTCGCGCCTGCAAACGTTGGGGTAGATGTCGTTTAAACACCT
Organism: Thermodesulfovibrionales bacterium; assembly: GCA_046707105.1. Classification (GTDB taxonomy): domain Bacteria; phylum Nitrospirota; class Thermodesulfovibrionia; order Thermodesulfovibrionales; family UBA6898; genus JARRRD01. Next base: position 4,152 of record JBJKOV010000309.1, on the reverse strand, counting down.
TGATTTACATAGCCTTGAAGTGTTGAAATGTTTGCAGTGTTTGTCGCTATAGATGAGTTCTGTGTGGTTTGTCCTGACTCGACCGTGTTCATACGGCCCTGGATGTCAGTAAACCCTGAACCTATTCTTTCCCGGGCCTCCTGCATGCTGTGTCCGGACTCTATCGGGACATAGTCAGCCGTGTTTTCAAGTCCTTCGATATCAGACTGTTTATAGCCTTGCTTGGCACACCCGGCCAACAAGTGAATTAAAACAAAAAATATTTTTCTCACGGCATCACCGTAACCTTTAGCCGCTTGGTGTTTTCTACGGCTTGTCCTGTTTGTGGTTCAATCCAAACTATATCTTTCCCGTCAACTATCACAATAACAAGGGCGTGTCCCTCTATTATCGCAAGAGCAACCGGCCAGCCCTTCCCGGAAAACAACGTGACAAAATCCCATGCGGCATTGTCGCAATCATGAGATTCCGGGCGATAGTCGAACGGTTGCATGTTTGATCTTAAGCCGGCTAGGAAAATATCGAGATCTTCCCTTGGTGGTGATTGGTATGTTTTATCGAGAATCAACTTGAGGCCTGACGGCAGGATGTCTTTAACATTATCGAAGGTAATCTCCATTACATTACCTCGATGTACGAGTTGGCGTCGAACGTGTATGTATATCCTATCGATATTCCCCTGGATGTTCCTTTTTCGTATGTTATCGACTGTTGTGCATTTCCGGAGTCATTTGTTATTATGCAGCCTATTGTATCAGCCGTTATAGAGAAAGCCCTGTCCGCCGGACCAGGAACCCACGCTACCCCGTTTGTCACTGCCTGGACCCGATGTGTGGTAAAAATCTGCATCGGGTAGTGTGTTGCATCTCTTACCATTTTCCCTGAACTCATACTCTACTCCTTGTGAAACGAGGCGTTGCGCCATGATTTGGTTGATGTGATTTCACAAAAAAAGGCCCACCGATTTTCACCGATGGGCCAAAGTATCTCCGTGCTTGGCACGTGAACCTGTAAACCTTTGCAGCAATTATAACACTCTTTTGCTCAGAAAGAAACAACAACTATCAATCAAACTTCCTGTTAAATATTTTGTTGTATTCAACATATATCCTGTGCATTGCTTTTTTTGTTGAATCTGCGACAGATGAGTTGCCAGACTGTTCTGCCTTTTTTAGAACCTTATTGAGCCTTCTTAGTCGTTTTTCTGTGGCGTCGGTAAGCGAGATAAGTGAACGCTCAACAGACCTGGACATTTTTCGTTTGTCTTCGATTCCAGAAGATTCAAAATCTTTCTTGAATATCTTTATCTTTTCGCTGTTTTCTCGATATGTTTGGTTGTCTGCGTAGTCTGATAAACCACCAATTCCTTTCCTTAAGAATGGGATTTTACCTGTAGTTATATCGCCGCCGGCTATTTCAAAAGGTAGCGACAATGTGTCTTTTGCCAGCTTGCCGAGAGATCCTGTATATGTTTCAAACAGCATATCTATGGTTTCCGGCGATATATCAATTAATCCCGGCTTAAAGGCACTTCCGCCCGTAATATAGTTTATCCTTTCGGTTGCCCACTTTGCCAAAGGGTTTACTGATTTAAAATATCGTTGGCTATCCGGTTGCGGAATCCCAAACGGGTTTGACTCCGGCATGAGATTTTGACCGTTCCATGACTTGTTCTCGAACACCTGGACTATTGGATCTGTTATTGTCGGGGAAAGAGTTTGTAGTATCGTCGCTGATCCGATTGGATTAAACGTGTTTGCTAACGCCGACGCTACGTGTGACATCCCGTCCATAATACTCTTTCCTCTCATAGCACTAGACATTTCGTTACCGGCAACATATAGAGCGCTGTAACCATAAGGCATAGGTACTTTGAAATACTCGCCATTTGTGCCGGGGATAATAAAGATAATGTTACGCTCAAACAACCCGGGATTTGTCCTGCGCAATTTGTCGTAATACGATTCTCCATCTTCGCCGTCCCCTGAGTAAGCGCCTATCATCCCATTCATAAAACCAAACGCCACAATCCCGGCTGCTATTTTTTGCACCTTCTTGTTGCGCATTGCTTTAATCATTCTAACATTACCCTGTATCCCGGCATTGGCAAACATATACAGAGAGTTTATCGCCGGCCCTGCCGTTCCGTGTCTAGTGAAGTCAACGGTTAGGTTTGCGGCGGTGTGCGCCGCTCTCCTTGGAGATATCCCTGAGTCAACCATCGCTTTATAGGTGGCAAGCCTCACCCCGTTCTCAACTGAAGTGTTCAACGACTCGATAAATTCAGTCAACTCTCTATACTTCGATCTAAGAGGTTTTTTCCCTTCATGGTACGCAAGTTCCGACTCTAAATTCTTTGCCAACTCGGAAACATTGTCATAACCCTGCATCCACCCTATTTTAGCACCGTTTTTAGCAAATTCCCTGTATACTTGTCCCCATTCTCCAGAGTCTTTCCCTCGCTCCTCGAGATAAATACCTTTTATTGCCGCGTTGATATTTTTGAATATCTTTTTTTGCATTCCTTTCGCGGCGGTATCTTCAATATTAACCCCGGCTTCCTGGATATCACGAAGGAAGTTGCTAACCATAAATTCCGGAGAAAAAGATGTGTTAAGTTGGGCGAGAATCTTATTGACGCTCTGTGTCACCTTGAGGAATGGTCCAAGCTGAACAGGCTCCCTCTTTAGTGCCTCCATCCAGCGCATCATGGACTTATTGTCCTTATGAACAGATATTATATGCCTTATCCCGTCAACCTTGACATATACCTCATTCTGGTCGAGGACCCTGTCTTCGTAGAATCTAATATTACCTTCGCGGTCGAGATATGGTTTTTTATCAGGAGTCTCGATATTCCACCTGCTTTCATCCGGATTACTTTCCACCATATCGAAAAGGACCTTTCCTGCCTCGAGTTTATGTTTCCTACCTACAGCAGATTGGTATCTGTCAACGACGTGTGCGAATATATCAACAGCATTTCTTGTTGATCCTGCTGCAATCTTAATAGGACTTGCCAGTGGCCCGACACCTTGCCGTCCAGTTGCCGCTTTCCCGGAGTCCATATCCTCTCTATAGAGAGGTACGTGGTTTTTATATGTTCCCTTAATTGCTTTATACTCGGCGTCGGTTAGCTCTCCTGCATCATGGTTCATGTCGAGAGCAGCTTCATTTATATCTCGCACCTTCTTTACGATATTGCTGATCGCACCGTATCTTTTGTCACCTTTCCATTTATCGACGATGTTTTTAGCTTGCTCGTCGGTCATTCCAGAAAGTCTGCCCTTTACGTCTTCCCACTTATTTGCAATCTCTCTTCGCCTCTTTAGACGATCTTTCTCGTTATCAAGCCTGTCTTGATGGAAAGATTGTTTGTCAACAGGCATTGAGTTTATTTCGCTCTGCCGGGCTGCAATTTTTTGGTCAAAAGAATTGCTTTTGACTTCTTGAGAGAGTTTATCCATCAACGCTATGTAATTATCGCGCTTCTCGTTTCTACTACGCCTGTTCATCACAAAGTCGTTGTTGATGCCGCTAAGATCGTCCTTGTACTTCTGCCGCTCACTCTCGGTCATTTGCTGAATAAACGAATCAATATACCGCCTAGCGTTTACCCTCCGCATTTGTAAATTTCTCTCAGGAGCATGTTCGGCCCACGCCAGTTCATCAAGGTTTTCTATCGATATCTTGTTGTCGGCCATCTCTTTCAGGAGAGGTTGTAACTTGTCACGATCAAACACCTTTATTTCGTCGGCGATCTTCTTGCCTGTCAATCTGCGCAGTAAACTGTAATCTCTTAATTCAGGTTGTGGCCCTATCTCTTTTTGTACCCTGGCAATTGCTGCATCCTGGTCCCAGAAATACGTTGCTACCTTCTCTGCTGTTTCTGGTGTAACCATACCTTTTATCATCTTACTTATCCGAGGAAGCCCTGTTGTTATATTACCAGCCATCTCTTTCAATTGATCTACTACGCCAAGCGATTCGTTTACTAAACTATCAACCGACAATGATTCCTTGTTGGTTGGTTTTTGTGCTAACTCAGCTGTAATTTTTAGCGCCTCGGAAAAAGCGTTCTCGTGTTTTGGATCAATTCCGAGTGCCTTCATTACGGAGTTTACAAAAGAGTCCCACGCTGTTCTGAGTACC
>JBJKOV010000308.1:0-7157 GCA_046707105.1 Thermodesulfovibrionales bacterium | reverse complement strand
TATTAACCCGGCAATCAAATAGTTGAATTTTGTCATTCCGGCTTGTCCGGAATCTTTCTTTGTTCTTACGATATTACGCCGTCCGATCCCCGACAAGCGAGGATGACGGCTTACGGTATTATGTTGCCGGGTTAAATAATAAGCAGACAGTCTGCTCATCAGGAATAAGTCATCTTTCCGGGAGTGATGAAAAAGCTTCAGAGTTCGATTGAAAATGGGTGCGGCTGGGCTGACGGTTAAACTATCATGAGATGCCGGAGTCTGTTGCACAAATGCAGTTTCAGGAATCCGAATCGTGCAACAGACTCTCCGATAAGCATCGCCGGCGCAATGAAATTGAGTGCGGCTGAAGGATCAGAAAGTCAGGCCTTCTCTTTGCATGAGCATCTCTCCAAGGAATGAGCCCGGCTTTACCTCGGCGTTCCCGACGAGTTGAGCCCCGTCAAGCTGATAGTGTTTGACGCAGGATGCGCAGATATAGAACTTGACTCCGAAATCTTCAATGAGAGTTTTCATTAGTTCATGCACCGGCGAGAATTCATCCTTCTTCTGCCAGGTCAGGGTTTCCGCGAACCCTTCCTTCGCAAGAAGGACTCCCTGGTCCATAAGGAAGAAGTCCAGTTCCGCGTCGAAGGCCTTCATATTTGTAGCAAGCTGCATCGCTCCGGCAACCAGGTCCGGCCTGTCATAGGAATGGGTGATGATGAACACAAACTTTTTCTTTTCCACGAGGTCTCCTTTCAGTTCTCAAACAATTTATTAAGCATTCAGCGTCAACAATGAGAGATCGGCAAAAAGCTGAAAATGCGAAACTCATAAATCAGGCCCGCGGTTTCGGATAAACTTTAGACGATCCGGACTGCGGGAGGTCTAGTGAGCGCATGCCCCGCCACTCCCGGCGTGGCCTGAACAGGCATGCCCCGGCTGGAACTGGGGGAGCCTGCCAGACGCCAGAAAAGCGAGATTTTCAGCGATGGTTTCGGCGATTGCCTTATATACCTTGATGCCTGACATGTTCAGTTTCATCAGTGCCCCGCCTCCGATACCGCCGACGACAACAGCATCTACAGTCTGTCCTGCAAGGGCGGCGACGGGGTTGCACATGCCGTGGACATGATGCTGGTCGGTGTTGGACAGCACGCTAAACGACCCGGTTTCAGTATCGACGAGAACGAATGCGGGGGCTGAACCGAAATGCCCGTAAACCGGGCTGTCGAGCTCGGAAGCCTCTTTTACAGGAAAACATACTTTCATTTTGTAACCTCCTGTTTGCATATGGTTTCTTCAAGAACGATGGCCTTGCATTCGGCAATGGCCATGGCCGTCTTTCTCCGTGCACTGGAAAGTATTCTCTGGACGGTCCCGCGCGAAACCCCCATCTTCTTACCGGCTTCCTCCTGCGTAAAACCGTCGAGATCGCAGAGTTTAAGAACTTCTATTTCGTCCCTGTAGAGGGGGATTCTCTCTATTTCGGTCATCGGAATCCCCGTAGGTTTAAATGCCTTACCCTTCAGTGGGCAGGAGCAGAACCTCTCTTTCTTGTTTCGCGGCGACACGTTACTTCCTTTCCATAATGTGCATATGCACATTATAGTCAGGAGCCGTCATCCCTGTCAAGGTTTTCTACGATGAACGAATCTTAACCCTTGTTTAGTACGGATTGCGATTGAATGACCGGTCGCCTTCTGCGATAATGTTAGGAAGCATTTGGAAGATTGCGGAGGAAAGCGCGAATATGAAGGGCGGCAAATATTTGTCCGGAGCGGCCTTCGGATTTAAAGGCAAATGCCGAAGTCCTCGAAGGTCTCGCGGAAGTGAAGGAGAAGCGGAAGTGAAGGAGAAGAGGAATGCATTTAGAAAGGAACTGAAGAAACTCCACAGCGCAGGAACCAGGAAATTAGAACAGGCGAAAAAGAAAGCGGAAGCCGCCCAAAAGGAGCTTGAGGCCGCTTACAAGAGAGTGATGTCCTCTTTCGGGTCGGAGTGAAACCGCTTGCGTCATCCTGTCGAATTATTATAAAGTCATTACTGGTCCATCCGGCTTGAGCCGGAAACGAGGAGACAACCGTATTTATGCGTGAAGTGAAGATTTTGTCCCTGCACCTTAAGGGATTGATGCATATTTTGCCATTATGGGTTGCGGCCGCAGTGGTATTGGCAGGATGTGCCGCCGGTCCGAATTTCAGGCGGCCTGTCGCACCGCAGACCAATTCGTATACGTCGACGGCGCTGCCAGAAAAAACGGTGTCGGCCCCGGGTCCCGCCGGTGCAGCCCAACGCTTTGTCCCGGGCGGGGACATACCCGGTCAATGGTGGGAGTTATTCCACTCCGGGAAGCTGGACCGGTTGATACGTCAGGCATTGGCAGACAACCCCACGCTTGCTGCTTCGCGGGCCGCTCTTCGGCAGGCGCGGGAGAACCTGACGGCGCAAACCGGCATTGTGCTGTATCCGGCCGTCGATGGGATGGCGTCGGTCACGCGCGAGAAATTCTCGGGGGCTTCATTCGGGCAGCCCGGATCGGGGACACTCCTGACTCTCTACAACGCCTCGGTGGATGTCTCCTACGCCTTGGATATTTTCGGCGGCGGCCGCAGGGAACTGGAGGCGCTGCGCTCGCAGGTCGATTACCAGCGCTTTCAACTGGAGGGGGCGCATCTCACACTGACTTCCAACATAGTGACTGCCGCGGTAAAAGAGGCTTCGCTGCGCGCCCAGATTCGGTCTACGCTGGAGATTGTGGCTGACCAGGAAAAACAGCTCGACGTGGTCGAAAAAAAATTTCAGCTTGGAGGAGCGTCGCGCTCGGACGTGCTGGCACAACGAGCACAGCTCGCTCAGACACGGGCCACGCTGCCGCCGCTCGAAAAGGCTCTTGGGCAAACAAGGCATCTCCTGGCGGTTCTTGCGGGCAGTCTGCCTGGAGATGCGGCCCTTCCCGAGGTTTCCCTCGAAGATCTGCTGCTGCCGCAGGAACTGCCTGTCAGCCTGCCCTCGTCACTTGTGCGTCAGCGTCCGGATATACTTGCCTCTGAAGGGCTGATGCATGCAGCGAGCGCCCAGGTGGGAGTGGCGACTGCCAACCTGTACCCGCAGATCACGCTCAGTGGAAGTTACGGGTCGGAGACCACAAAACTGAGAGATCTTTTCGGCAACGGCACCTCGGTCTGGAATTTCGGTGCGGGACTGCTTCAGCCCCTTTTCCATGGCGGAGAACTTACCGCAAAGCGCCGCGCCGCCGTCGACGCCTATGACCAGGCTGCGGCACAGTATCGCGAAACGGTCCTGCTGGCCTTCCAGAACGTGGCCGATGTGCTGAGGGCTCTGGAGGATGACGCACGGACACTGAATGCGCAGTCTGAGGCGGAGGCTGCAGCCCGCGAGACTCTCGAACTCACAGAGAAGCAGTTCAATCTCGGCGCGGTGAGCTATCTCTCGCAGCTTAATGCCCAGAGGCAATACCGTCTGGCGCACTTCATCCTTGTTCAGGCTGAAGCGGCGCGCCTTGCCGATACCGCAGCGCTGTATCAGGCGCTTGGGGGAGGGTGGTGGAACCGCGGCCCGGAAGGTCCCGCTGCGGCGATGATGAAGGCGAAAGATCAGATGCCGGCGGCGGGGCATAACGAATGACAAACATTATAACACGGAGGACTCTCTGATGATAAAGCGCATGGTGATCATGCTGGCGGCCGTCGGCCTCTTGTTCGGCGGTATATTCGGCTATCATGCCCACAAGACACGGATGATGAAGAAATCCATGGCGGCCTTCCATGCGCCACCGGCGACCGTTACCGCGATGAAGGCGGGATATCAGTCCTGGCAGCCACAGCTCAAGGCGATCGGCAGTCTGCGGGCTGTGCGCGGTGTCGACGTGACGAGCGAGGTCTCCGGGCTTGTCCAGAAGGTGCTCTTTAAATCTGGCGACGATGCAAAGGCGGAACAGGTGCTGGTGCAACTGAACGCCGACTCCGACATTGCCCATTTGCGCTCACTCGAAGCACAGGCCGCACTGGCGAAGACCGTCTATGAGCGGGACGAGAAGCAGTTCGGGGCGCAGGCGATAAGCCGGGCCACGCTCGACGCCGATGCCTCCGATCTCAAGGACAAAAATGCCCAGGTCTCCGAACAGGCCGCACTGGTGGAGAAAAAGACGATTCGCGCGCCTTTTGCCGGACGGCTCGGCATCAGCACCGTCAATCCGGGCCAGTTCGTGAATCCAGGCGATAATGTCGTAACCCTTCAATCGCTCGATCCCATCTATGCCGACTTTTTCCTGCCGCAGCAGGAACTCTCGCGTATTTCGCTCCGACAGGCGGTTGGTACCTCTACGGACACTTATCCGGACCGTGTGTTTAAGGGCAGGATAACGGCGATAAATCCCAAGGTCGACACCGCAACACGAAACGTCCAGGTCGAGGCGACTATCGCCAACCCGGGTCACAAGCTCCTTCCCGGGATGTACGTATCTACAAATGTAAAGGCTGGAGCCGTGCAGCGCTACCTGACCCTGCCGCAGACCGCCGTGACTTTCAACCCATATGGCGAGACGGTTTTTGTGGTGGAGGTAAGCGGAAAGAAACCAGGGGGCAAACCGGCCATGACCGTCAGACAGGCATTCGTCACAACGGGTCCGACGCGCGGCGATCAGATAGCGATACTTAAAGGCGTAAAGGAAGGGGACATGGTGGTCACAAGCGGCCAGCTGAAGCTGAAGAACGGCAGCACGGTTGTCATCGACAATAAGGTTGTGCCGAGCGACGAGGCGGCGCCGACGCCTCGGGACGAGTAAAGGGAAAATCTGATGCGTTTTACCGATCTCTTCATACGCCGCCCGGTCCTTGCCACGGTGGTGAGTCTTTTGATCCTGGTGCTGGGCCTGCGTTCAATGGGCGTGCTGCCCATTCGCGAGTACCCGGAGACCCAGAACGCCGTAGTGACGGTCTCTACCGTCTATTTCGGGGCCGACCCGGCGCTGGTCTCAGGGTTTATTACCACCCCTCTTGAGAACTCGATAGCGCAGGCCAACGGCATCGACTATCTCACCTCATCCAGCACGCAGGGGGTGAGTACCATCCAGGCGTACCTCAGGCTGAACTATGATTCGAATAAGGCCCTTACCGAGATCAACACAAAGGTCAACGCGGTGCTCAACCAGCTTCCCAGGGAGGCCCAGCAGCCGGTGATAAGCGTTGCTGTCGGTGAGACAATCGACTCAATGTACATCGGTTTCAACAGCGATGTGCTGCCGACGAACAAGATTACAGACTACCTGATCCGGGTGGTGCAGCCTAAGCTGCAGGCGGTGGACGGCGTTCAGACGGCCGAGATCCTGGGGGCAAAGCAGTTTGCACTGCGGGCATGGCTTGATCCCAAGAAGATGGCCGCCTACGGGGTGACCGGCACGGACGTGAACAACGCCCTCGCTGCCAATGACTTCATCTCGGCTGTGGGTCGCACGAAGGGACAGATGGTCACAGTGGAACTCACCGCCGCAACCGGGATGCACACTGTGGACGAGTTCCGAGAGCTCGTGATCAAGTCTCAGAACGGGGCGATTGTCCGTCTTGGCGATGTCGCCAACGTCACGCTCGGGGCCGAAGATTACGATACCGCCGTCGCCTTCGACGGAAAGAGCGCGGTCTACATCGGCATAAAGGTGGCGCCCACCGCGAACCTGCTGACGGTCATCAAAAATGTGCGCAAGGTGTTCCCTGCCATCCAGGAGCAGCTCCCGGAGGGCCTGAACGGGCGCATCGTCTATGACGCCACCAAATATGTGAACAGCTCGATCGATGAAGTGGTGAGTACGCTGCTGGAGGCGCTGCTGATTGTGACGCTGGTGATCTTTCTCTCCCTCGGGTCGGTGCGTTCCGTGATCATACCGACGATCGCCATCCCTTTGTCGCTGATCGGCGCATTCTTCATCATGCTGATCCTCGGCTACTCCATCAACCTCCTCACGCTCCTTTCCCTGGTTCTAGCCATAGGCCTCGTTGTCGACGACGCGATTATCGTTGTAGAGAACGTGCATCGTCACATGGAGGAAGGTTTGCCTCCTCTGCAGGCCGCGATACGGGGCGCACGTGAGCTTGCGGGTCCGATAGTAGCGATCTCGGTGGTACTTGTGGCGGTCTACGTCCCAATCGGCTTCATGGGCGGCCTTACGGGGGCGCTCTTCACCGAGTTTGCCTATACGCTTGCCGGTGCCGTCGCCGTGTCCGCGGTCATCGCGCTTACACTGTCTCCGATGATGTCCTCCCGCTTCCTCAAGCCCTACGGCCATGGAGGGGGCAGCCGTTTCGGTGAATTCGTCGACCGGCAGTTCGGCAGGCTGCGCCGCGGCTACGGCAAGGTTCTTCACGGCGCACTCAACTATCTGCCGGTGACCGGCCTGTTCGCGGCGATCATCCTTTGCAGCATCTACTTCCTTTATACAAACTCAAAGAGCGAGCTTGCTCCCGACGAGGATCAGGGGATCATAATCGCGCTTCTCAGCGGCGCGCCCGATGCCACGCTGCAGCAGACACAGCTCAATTCCAGACAGGTCTACAAAATAGTGAGCGGTTATCCGGAGACAGATCACGTGTTTCAGCTCGACGGGCTGGGCGGACTCAACTCTGGCATAGCGGGCATGGTGCTGAAGCCGTGGGACGAACGCAAGCGCACGTCCATGCAACTGCAGCCCATGATACAGGGACATCTGGGCGGGATCGCGGGGGTGAGGTGCGTGGCATTTCTCCGGCCGCCTCTTCCCGGTGGGGGCCGGGGGCTGCCGGTCCAGTTCGTGGTCGGCACCTCCGATTCCTTTGACCGGCTGAATACGGTCTCACAGTCCCTCATGGACAGGGCGCGAGCGAGCGGTATGTTCGCCTATCTGGATACCGATCTCAAGATCGACAAGCCGCAGACTACGGTCGAGTTTGATCGCGACAAGGCTGCTCAAATGGGCCTGACGATGCTCAACGTCGGCAGTTCGCTTGGGTCGATGCTGGGAGGCGGGTATGTGAACTACTTCAGCCTCGCCGGACGGTCCTACAAGGTGATCCCCCAGGTGATGCAGCGCGAAAGGCTCAACGCCGATCAGTTGCGGCACTATTACATCACCAACGCATCCGGCGCATCGATACCGCTATCGACTATTGCGAGTCTCAAGACGA
>JBJKOV010000307.1:0-2977 GCA_046707105.1 Thermodesulfovibrionales bacterium | reverse complement strand
TATTGCGTATAGCACAGAGTGAGCCCCTGCATCATCTTATATAGCGACTCTTCGGAGCCCGGTTTCGTCAGGAGATGGATATGGTTGGTCATCAGACAGTATGCCATCACAGGGGAACTCCACTTTACGGCATATTTATTCAACAATGAGAGATACCGCTTCCGATCTTCTTTTTCGAAAAAGACTGCTTCACGATTGTTGCCCCTTTGAATTACGTGGTGCGGATACCCCGCCGCCACCGCACGTCCGATCCTCGGCATGACTGATTCTATCGACTGTCACCCAGTATGTCAAGAAAATGGGATGTGTCCCCATTTATCGCTCAGCAACCCCGCCGGGGCCATGAGCGAATATACCGGATGGTGCGGAAAAGCTTCGCCGGCCGTTCGCTGTCTTTTAAAGATCATGCCCGGGGTTTATGATATCGGCGCATCAACGGTGGTGATGCGCAGCTTTATTGACATCCAGGGGTCGGGGGAGAATGTGACGTTCATCCAGGGGAATCTTGACAGCAACACGTCAGGCGTAGTAACAGGGGCAAGCAATGCCGAGATACGTTTCCTCACGGTTGACAACACCGGTGGAGGGAACTATGCGGTAGCGATACTTAATTCATCCAATTCTCCTTCGATTTTCAAGGTCACTGCCACTGCTTCGGGGGGGGCGGCTAACAACGATGGCGTCTTCAATTACTATTCCTCTTCCACAATGACTAACGTTACTGCTACTACTTCTGGGGGGACGAACAACTTTAGCGTCATTAATTACTCCTCCTCTCCGGTAATGACTAACGTCACTGCTACTGCTTCTGGGGGGACTTACAGCTATGGCGTCTACAATTACTATTCCTCTTCCACAATGACTAACGTCACTGCTACTGGATCGGGGGGGACTTACAACGATGGCGTCTGCAATTATTCCTCCTCTCCCACAATGACTAACGTCACTGCCACTGCATCGGGGGGGACGAACAACGATGGCGTCTACAATTACTACTCCTCTCCGACAATGACAAATGTCACTGCCACTGCTTCGGGGGGGACTTACAGCTATGGCGTCTACGACGACGCCACCGGCACAGTTAAGATCAATCACTCGGTGATCTCGGGCAGCACCAATCCAATTTATAATTCAATCACATCAACCTATGTCGGCAATACTCAACTGAATGGTGGGGCAGTTCACAACTCGGGCACGCTCATCTGTGCAGGGGTTTATGATGAAAACTACACCTTTTACCCAAACACCTGTCCTTAATGTGCATTGCAAATGAAATGAAGGGTCATGAAGCGAAATAATCGCAGGCTGTCGAGGTTTCCAAAACCGGGTTGAGGAAGGCAGGGGAGTGTGCTGCACAGACAAGAAAATACAAGAAAATAGCCGCAATCATTGCAAAGAGGTCAAAGAATGAGGGGGCAGCCCTTGAAATGTGACATATTGGTCATAATGCGAGGTTACCACATCGTGTATTTTGGTAACAAAAATGACCCGGAAAAGCTCAATAAATGCTTGCCGAAGCGGCAAGGAATTCCTGAAAGTAATAGAAGGAATGGTGGCGGTGCAGGGAATTGAACCCCGGACACTGCGGATATGAGCCGCATGCTCTAACCATCTGAGCTACACCGCCCCTGAACGACGAAACCTTTGACCCAAAGTCCAGAAGCCGGGAGGAAAAGCCACTGCCGTAAGCCGGCAATGAAGACCACCCAAATAACGAGAATATAATTATAACAGAAGAAATAAATCTAGTGTAAGTGTTCGTGCACGGAAAACCGGAAGGATTCCCGGCGCGCTTCACTTGCGGGAATGACAACCCTTGTGATGACGGAGCCATAGCCACTCATTTGCAGAACATTACGCTAACCCGGCAAAGCCGGAAAGAATTTGCCTCGCGCAGAGCCGCAAAGAGCGCAAAGAAAAAATAAACCAGGCTTCCAGAGGCTTATGTAGAGATTCTTCTTCCGTCCTTTGCGACCTCTGCGGCTCTGCGCGAATAATTGCCTTTTCCAGGTTTAATAAAAAAGGGAGAACCGGCGGGTCCTTACGTTTATCAGCACTCCCACAGAGATGAAATTGGAGAGTAGAGCAGTGCCGCCGTAGCTCATGAAAGGAAGGGGTATGCCCACCACGGGCATGATGCCGAGGGTCATGCCGATGTTGACGAAGAAATAGATCGTAAACATCAGGGTAATCCCCAGGGCCAGCATCCTCCCGAACCCGTCCTTCGCCTTTCGCACAGTGTCCAGTCCGCGCATGATCAGCAGGAAGTAAAGGGCAAGCAGTGCGATGCAGCCTGCGAAACCCCATTCCTCCGCGAACACTGCGAAGATGAAGTCAGTATGCCTCTCGGGGAGGAACCTGAAGGGCCCCTGCGTCCCCTTCAGATAGCCCTTCCCGAAAAACTCGCCCGAGCCGACAGCTATCTTCGACTGGTTTATGTGATAACCGATACCGGCAGGGTCGGCCTGGGGGTCGATGAAGGCGACAAGCCTGTTCTTCTGGTAGTCCTTCAGTCCGGTCCACATTATATTACCCAGAAAGGGAAGGGACACGATGCTGATGGCAACGATCAGGATGACCGCCTTCTTCTGGAGCCCTTTGGAGAGTATCATCGAAAGAAATATTGCGAATACGACTACGGCTGTACCAAGGTCCGGCTGTTTGAAGAGAAGCACGAAAGGGACAAAGACGAACATGAAGAATACCTTAAGCATCTCCCCGATCCCGACCGGTCCCCTCATCCCGCTCAGGTACCGCGAAAGCATCATTATGAAGACGAGCTTGAAGAATTCGGACGGCTGAAAAGCCACCGGCCCCAGGCTTATCCATCTCTGCGCCCCCATGCCGGTTTTACCCAGGACAAGGACCACGGCCAGAAGGACCAGCCCCACGACGTATGCCACCAGCGCCGCCCTCCCCAGCCATATGTAATCGAAGCTCACAAACACGAACAGGCCGGCTATCCCGATCGCAAACC
>JBJKOV010000306.1:0-6253 GCA_046707105.1 Thermodesulfovibrionales bacterium | reverse complement strand
GGATAGTGGTGACGAAGTTCAGGCCGGTCAGTATGGAAGAAAAACCGAGCACAAAAACACCCAGCACGGCGAGTGCGATATTGGCCTTAACCCGGATACTGTAGGGGGCGTAGAACGTCCAGCCGGTATCAGGAGGCGTACCATGGAGAAATATGGAAAGAGTGACTATACATGCCCCGGTCAGATATATCCACCACGACAAACGGTTCAGGCGCGGAAAGGCAACATCCCGGGCGCCTATCATGATCGGCAGGAAAAAATTTCCGAATGCCACGGGCAACCCCGGTATGATGAACAGGAAGATCATTATGATTCCGTGTATGGTGAAGAACTCGTCGTAAGTCTGGGCTCCCATGAACCTGCCCGGCGACAACAGGTTGAGACGTATCAGAAGACCCATCATCACGCCCACGGAGAAAAACGAAAGGAGGGCCGCCAGATACTGGATGCCAATTCTCTTGTGGTCCGTCGAAAGAAGCCACCCGAGGACGCCGCTGCGCCCGCCCCCTTCCTGGTAAAAACTGCGTTCCGGGACTGTATTTCTGTCTTCCACTTATCTCCTCCGTTCCTTTTGAGGCTTTCTACCGGTCATCGCCAGAAAAATAAGGAGGGCTCCGAGTGCTGTCAGGATCGCCAACCCGGAGAACTTGAGGAGCCGGAAGAAAGCCTCCTGATGCCCGGGTTCGTGAAGGAGGCAGCAGAAAGGAGCCCTGCTGTCCTCAGCCGCGGTTTTTCCGAGGGCCGCCTCCCTGACAGAGGTTGTGAAGTCGACGGGTGAAAACGTCACGGGATATGCAAGCCCGTAATTGAATTTAGAGACATTCATGTACCGCGTAATCTTCCCTTCAGGCGACAAAAAGATGAGCACGGCCGGATGATCAAACCCCTCCGCCTTTTTTTCCACGCTGTACCCTACGGCCGTCAGCAGCCTCTGTATATTCGCGTGGTCACCGGTCAGAAACTTCCATGAGTCTCCAGGAAAAGAGCGGCCGATCGGTTTCAGGTAATCTGCCTTGAGAGTCCTCGCAACTTCCGGCGTATCGCCGTCGTCGAAGCTGACGGTAATGATCGAATAATCCTTCCCAGGCTTAAGAGATATTTTTTCCACAACCTCCGAAACAGCAGCAAGCATCTCCGGACAGATGTGCGTGCAGCGGTAGTAGGTAAGAGCCAGCACAGCCGGCCGCCCGAGAAGTTTTCCCAACGTAACGGTCCTGCCGACCTCGTCGCGCAGGGAGATGTCCAACGGCACGTATTGCCCCTCTTTATAAACAAGACCGGCGTGAGAAAATACGCCGGCCCATCCCGATGACCCGGCAATCAGTACCATGCACACTGCGACAACCGTTAAAACCGCGCCTTTCTTCAACTTCCCTCTCTGTTATACCCGGCCGCAATGCATGCCTGTTTTTTTGTCATTCCTGCCTGTCCGGCCGCTGTAACTCTCCGCGAAGGCCCCCATCGAAGATCCTTACCTGCATCCAGGAGGTCAATCCATTCAGTCCCGGGCGAGCGGACAATAGCGGCTTGCTGAACCCATAATCCGGCGACAGACACTAATAAACCTTATCACAAAAAAGAACGGTTGAGAAGAGTGGAAAAAAATTGAATCAGGGCCGGTGACAGGACTGAAAATGTGGGAACTCAGAGAGAGGTCCATCGGGACCACCCGGAAAGAATGAAGGTTGCGCTATCCCTTCCAGCGGACGATGCCGGGGATAGCGCAACCGGAACCTTCGATTACTTCATGGGGAAATGCATCCCCCCCGGCATCTGGAACTTCTTGTAGCCGGCAGGGACATTGAAAAGACTGTCGGGCTGCTTCCCTAATTTGATATTCTTATACTCCTGCGTCCACGAGCCGTCCAGGGCCGCGGTCTTTACAGGGAAGTTCAGGTCCGTGGCCATCCACTGATAGATCTGCGTCTTCTCGCCGCCGGATTTATATGTCACGAGGTATTTCTTTGCGGGATGCCCGTCAACTACCTCTGTACCGATAAGTTTCCTTTCGATTTCTCCCTGCACCCTGTCTTTAACCATCGGCTCCCTTTTCGGGTTGAAAGGGATCTCCATATACATCCTCTGTTCCGGCATTATGCTCCAGACGACCTTCTTGTCCAGCCGCGTAATAGTAGTCATTTCGCGCGGAGACGTCATGTCCATTCTGAAACGCTCGCCGCTAAAATAGAGCTTACCGCTGGTCTTTATCCTCCCGCTGGTCATCACCGTATCAGCAGAAAATTCGAGTGCAGACGATGTCCCCGCAAGCAAAAGAACGAACAAAACAATAACAGAAAAGCGTCTCATCGGAACAACCTCCTTAAATGGATAAATTGGATATGTCCCTAATTTTATGCCCCGCACCCCGTTTTGTCAATTACGCCGGACTTTGCCCCCTCTACTCCCGCGCACTCTGAAAACGAGCCCATCATTTTGCTATATTAGAGAATGTCCGGAGTAATATTAGGCATGAGCGGCGGGGTGGATTCGAGCGTCACCGCCCATCTTTTAAAGGAACGCGGATTCCATGTCGAGGGGATCAGTTTTGTCCTCTGGGAGGCAAGGAACAGGCGCAATCCGGCGGCATGCTGCTCTTTCGAAGCCGTCGACGGGGCGTCGGAGACCGCGCGTCAACTCGGGATCAGCCACACTTTTGTCGATGTGAGAGGGGAATTTATCGAAAAAGTGATTGAGCCGTTTGTAGATCAATATACCCGGGGTCTGACACCTAACCCCTGCATCTTATGCAACAGGCATATAAAATTCCCGTATCTGCTCCGTGAGGCGGACAACAGAGGGGCCGAATTTATCGCAACAGGACACTATGCGCGGGTGGAGAGAAATTTCGGAACGGCTTCTCAGGGTAATCCGGAGAACGCTAATCCGTTATTGAGAAAGGGTGTCGATCCGTCAAAAGACCAGTCCTATGTCCTCTACGCCCTGAGACCGGAAGAACTCAGGAGACTCCTGCTGCCCCTGGGCGAATACCGGAAGCAGGAGGTAAGGGCAATCGCACGCAGTCTTCGAATGGCTGCCGCCGGGAAACCCGAGAGCCAGGAGATTTGTTTCATAGAAGACAACAATTACTCCGCGTTCATCGAAAACCTGCTTCCTTCGGCCGGCAGGCCCGGCCCCGTCTTAAACACGAAGGGGCAGGTCCTTGGAATGCACGGGGGCATCCATCGCTATACCCCGGGCCAAAGGAAGGGGCTGGGGATCGCCTCCCTGGAACCGCGCTACGTCACGAGGATAGACACGGCAAACAACGCCATCGTCGTTGGATCACAGGAGGAGGCAAGGACGAGAGGATTCCGGGTCCATGGCCTTAACTGGATAACCCCCCCGGGGACGAGCCATTTCAGAGCGACGGTCAAGGTCCGTTCCACGATGAAGGACAGACCCGCATCGGTTCAGATACTGGACGATAAGGCGGAAGTAATCTTTGATGATCCGCAGTGGGCGCCCGCCCCCGGCCAGAGCGCCGTCTTTTATGATGGAGAACGTGTGATGGGGGGGGGAGTTATCGAATAATCGCCGAAGGAGTCCCGGTTACTTGTCCGGCATCATCCTCTTGTAGCAGGAAGCATTGTGGATATTCTTAAGATCCGGATCATGCCCGATAGCCTCCCAATCGACGTTTCCCTTCTTCAAACCGATTTCCAGACTTTTCGTGAACCACTTGCAGGCTTCTTCAGTGTTGTTTCGGAGTGAATATATGGAAGCCAATTTATAGCAGGCAAGACCGGAGGACGGGTCAAGCTCAATGGCTTTGATGTAATCCGGGATGGCCCCCTCAAGATCACCTTTTGTCTGATGGGCGGCAGCACGGTTGTAATATGCCGCGGCATTCTTTGGGTCAAGCTCAATGGCCTTACTGTAATCAGAAACGGCTCCATCAAGATCCCCTTTTGTCTGATGGGCAAAACCGCGGCCCAGGTAGGCTTGACTGTATTTCGGATTGACCGCAGCAGCTTTGTCATAATCCGCAATGGCCTTGTCCGAATTTCCTTCTGCCTGATAAGCGGTACCCCTGTCGTAATATACTTCATCATCTTTTGGGTTAAGCTCAATGGCTTTACTGTAATCAGAAATGGCCCGGTCAAGATTTCCCGTCGCCTGATAGGCAAGTCCCCGGCTGCGGTAATACGCTTCGACCGCAGGATTCAGTTCAATGGCCTTGTTGTAATCCACAATGCTTTGGGTGAACTCCCTCTTCAGGTGATGGACAAACCCGCGGCGGTAGAAAGCCTCATTATCTTTTGGGTCCAGCCCAATGGCTTTGCTGTAATCCGAAATGGCCGGGTCAAGATTTCCTGTCGCCTGATAGGCAAGTCCCCGGTTGAAGTAGGCGCCTGCAAGGATTTTATTGTCATGACTTCCTCCAATTTCATCAGTGCATGCATTGACGGCTGCGCCATATTCCCTGCTGTCCAGAAATTGCCGGCAGGGAGACCAATGATCTTCAGCAAAGACGGCAGATGAGAGAAACAGCCCTATTAAAATGAGCACCCAGATAAAAATCGATTTCAATCGAAGGCCCTTGTGTCCATGACGTTTTGTTAGGATAACTTACAAACGTAGAAAACTCAAGAAACCGACTGTTTTTGGCAGATTTTGAATCCCCCGGACGATACATGCACTCGCCTGGGACTGCGATGACACTCTTTATACATAACTATAAGGTCTCCTAAACTCTTAACTTTACGTTGATTCCGGGATGTTTTTTTGTATATACTTGAAAATAATAAGGATGCAAAAGTGATCTTCGAGCATCTGCCTGAAGAGCAAATCAATTACCAAGGAGGTGATAGACAAACCCGGATGATTTAGCTTTGGAGAGGGTCAACCAAACAATTCAACGGGGGGGGAAGTGAGGAAAGTAAATGAAGAGAATCGTAGTCGTAGTTTCATGTTTACTGTTGGTCTTTGCCGCATATCTCGGCTATGACGCGGTAAGCGCCAACGCACCTGCTGCATCCGCAAGCACAACCTATTCCGGCACTGTTTACGTCGCCGGCATGGGAGGACACTTCGCAAAGGTCAAAGTAAAGATTGACCCTTCCGACACCGAACATCCCATTAAAGTCGAGGATCTGAACAGGATCGTCATAGGCGACCACAACACCCATCCCGTTCACGACCCCAGAATTGACAACAATAACAGGGATATGATGTTCTGGTCGACCTACAACGTCGACAAGTCCGTCAATGGCGACAGAACCGTGCACATAGGCGAAACAGACCTTGCCACGGGTAAGAAGATCAAGGACCTCGAGGTCAAGATCGACCCCGGCGTCAAGTGGGACGGCGCAGTCTATTGCGCTTCAGGACAGTCGAAGAACGACTACATCGAAGTGACCATGACAAACCCGGCTTACATCGACATCCGGAACAAGAAGACGCTCAAGCTGGAGCATCGCGTGTTCCTCAAACAGCTGGGATACAACAACAACTATCAGTTTTTCCACGGGACGAACTCACCTGACTACAAGACCTTCGTCGTCACAATCAACAGGTCCAAGGAGTGGATAAATCCCTCCACCATTAATTTCGGTGACCGTAACGGCCATGTGGACATGCTTCTTCTGGACATGCCTTCACTTCTGAAGGGCAAGGTAAAGGTGCTGGCGAGGAACACCGTTTCGGCCAGTCCCGGTGGCACGGGCCCGACCGGCTCCGGAACGTTTACCTTCAGGCAGTATTTTACTCCTGACGGCAATTATATACTCCAGTCCGGCGCCGACAGGATGTACCTCTTTGATGCCCACACCCTGAAGCTCCTTGACAGGAGGATGATGAAGGATGGCGAAAACCACGACGATATCTCCACACCTGACAGCAAGTATGCGGTGATGACGCTCAGGTCGGCCGACAAGCCTCAGGACGGCGAACTGCAGCTTTACGATATCAGCGCACACAAGATAATCGGCAAGCCTGTTTCTATCTGCAACGCTTGCCACGCAAAGTGGACGGGCAAGGCCTTTCCCGCAGCGCTCTGCGGGATAGACGCAAACTGGAATAAGTAAAACGACCGGTTTGGCTGCCCGGCAGTACGGCTGTCGGTTTTCCAGAACGGAAAATTGAAAAAGGCGGGCATCCTCATAATGTATTCAGGGGATGCCCGCCTTTTTCCGAAAGGAGAAAAGTGAAGTTCAGCCTCTTCAGCGTTGCGGTAAAGAACCTTAAAAGAAAGTCATTCAGGACAGCGGTGCTCATCATCTCCATCGGTCTCCTTGTCTCCATTCTCGTATTC
>JBJKOV010000305.1:0-2214 GCA_046707105.1 Thermodesulfovibrionales bacterium | reverse complement strand
AGAACCCCTTCAATACCGGCTGTTTCTCTCCCTTGTACTGAGCCAGAACCATATGTGATTCACCCATTCCGCCCGGCAGGATCAGGCTCTTTATGCGGCCAAGTTCAAGGGCATAATCATGCCGGGCCGCGGCCAGTTTCTCTATTTCCTCGTGTATGCCGAGTGATACGAGAAACGCGCCCTGGCTTGTGAATCCCGTCGTGCTGATACCTATAGCTTCGCCCCACCTGCGTAGTGCCGAAAAATTCACGTGTGCCGTAATATCCTGCTCGCCCACGTGTTCGAATGGATCCTCGCTGAGGTGGTGCCTGTAATAGCACATGAGAGTTCCCCGGTCTCTCTCCTCACTGAGATAATCGCGTGCCGTATACCCGTAGTCTATCGTTAGTATAAACCCTTCCATCAGTCTTTCGTTTACCGCATCCAGCCAGTCCTTCGACCTTAAATTCACTTCTGTCTTATAGCCCTTCGGGACCGTTACCCCGTTCTCCCTGAAATAATCCTCAAGCGCCGGGGTACTTACGGGGCCGCGCAGTTCCCGGAATCCTTTGTCGTCGAAGTCCACATATATTTCACGCAGGCTGTCACCCATGACTACCAGGTGGACTGGAAAAGCATCGATCAGTTCGTTGGAGAATATACATCCGCTTACCTTCCCGATTTCGTTCAACGACGGATACCACCTCACCGTTCCGGAAAAGCCGGCAAGCAGGGACTCCTGTCTTTTCTTCGTCTCCGGATTGGGTTCAACCAGGAAATAACTGAGGGCACGAAAGCATTCTTTGTCCTTCAGATAACCGAGCATATCTCCGCAAACGTGGCCCTCGCCAGGTCCCTGCTCCACGATTGTGAACCTGGAGGGCTCTCCGAGCAGATGCCACATCTCTTCGACCTGTCTGCCTACCATTCCGCCGAAGGCAGGATGAAGGTGTGAACTTGTGAAGAAATCACCTTCCCGGCCGATTCTGGCTTTGCCCGACGTGTAATATCCGAACTCCGGGTCATAAAGGGCCATTTCCATGAATTTTTCGAAAGTTACAGGACCTCCGGCCCGGATCACGTCCATGATTTTCAGCTTCAGTGAATCTGTCACAATACAAATTATAGTGCCCCGTCGGTCCGATTGACAAGACAGACAGCCAGAACGTAAAGTAAGAAACTGATATGATCCCTTATCCACACATAGATCCGGTGATAGTAAGGATAGGGCCTTTTGCCGTCAGATGGTACGGGGTAATGTACCTTCTCGGCTTCACTGCGTCCTACCTTCTTGTCAGGTACCAGCTGAAGAAGAAAACGATCGCGATCACCATGGATGTCGTAGACTCTCTTTATTCCTGGCTTGTTATGGGTCTTATCATCGGGGCTCGTTTCGGCTACGTGGTTTTTTATAATCTGGCCGACTATCTTCGCCACCCGCTTGAGATTTTTGCCGTCTGGCACGGCGGAATGTCTTTTCACGGAGGCCTGATAGGGGCGGTCGCAGCAGGCATACTGTTTTGCAGGAAGCACAGGCTGGATTTCTGGCAGCTGTCCGACCTGATTATAGTCACCGCTCCGATAGGTCTCGGCCTCGGCAGGCTCGGCAATTTCATCAACGGCGAACTCTACGGCAGGGTGACCGATGTCCCATGGGGAATGGTTTTCCCCTCAGGCGGTCCGCTTCCGCGTCACCCCTCCGAACTCTATGAATTCCTGCTCGAGGGCGTTGCACTTTTCAGCATCCTCTGGTATCTGAAAGACCGAAATATGCGGAGAGGAACGCTCACCGCCGTATTCCTGATTCTCTACGGCGTGTTCCGGTTTTTTGTGGAATTTTTCCGTGAGCCGGACCAGCAGCTGGGGTTCATTGCCGGCCCTTTCACAATGGGCCAGATATTGAGCGCCGCCACTATTCTGGGTGGCGCAGCTATTTTGATCTATAAGAAAAACAGATGAATTGAAGTCAATTCAGTGTAAGTTAATGAAAGGCGCTTTTGTCCTTTGCCGGCACTGGTCACTGACACGTACGCCGGGTCCATAAGTGCCGGGAGGAGGGAATACCTTGCAAGTGACAATTACTCTGTCTGAGGATGAGCTGAAGTTCTTGCAGGAACTGATCGCGCATCACAGGAATATTGAAACGAAAGAGTGCACGATAGAAGACGCGGTCCATGAATGCATACGGACTGCGATGTTCGACGAAGGAGAGCAAAGGGCCTAGAAAGGTGGACG
>JBJKOV010000304.1:0-14964 GCA_046707105.1 Thermodesulfovibrionales bacterium | reverse complement strand
TCTTCTTTGTGGGCAAGAATCGAGTTCAGGGCCTTCGAATACAGTTCCTGCACCTTGATGTCCCGCTTTTGTCTTTTCTGCAGCTGCAGGTTGTCGATGAATTTCTTGGTGTCACGCACCGCGAATATGAGCAGCATGGCAAGCGCCCCAGCGGCACTGGAAAGGAGTATCAGCGCAATTTTGGGAAGTTCGTACACCCCGTCGAAAGGAATAGTGACCGTCGTTAATTCCTTGTTGTGGATGGCGAATACCGCCAGGGCCGCAAGAAACAGGACGAATATGAAAACAGACAGCTTACTCATCAGTGATGATAACCCCTCCTGTTCCGGATCGTAAAGGACCTGTATATCTGCTCCAGGAGAACCATCCGGGCCATATCGTGAGTAAAGGTCATCCTGGACAGGGCAATAGTATCCAGAGCCCCTTGCCTTACCTCTTCGGACACCCCGTAAGCCCCGCCGATAACAAAGCTGATTTCTCTTCCGCGTGTAAAAATAAATTCGGCAAATTGTGCCGACGTAAGCAACTTTCCCTTTTCATCAAGGAGCATATAGGGAGTCCGGAGTTTCAAAATCCTGTCTCCTTCTCTTTCCCGCATCCTTTCAATATCATTTACCTTTTCTTCCCTGATATCCTTTATAGTCACATCCACGTACGGCTTCAGCAGCTTAAGGTACTTCCTTATCCCCTCGATTGCGAACTGTTCTTTTGTCTTTCCCACCCATATCAGGTGTATCTTCATGTGCCTCTATAGTCTTTGCGTCCATCCAGAGCCTTTCAAGACTGTAGAAAGACCTCGTCTCCTTTTCGAAGACATGGACGATGACGTCATTGTAATCCAGGAGGACCCAGTGGCTGTAATCCAGCCCTTCTATGCCGAGAGGCCTTATCCCTTTGCGAGATAATTCCTCTTCCACGGATTCGGCAATCGCCCTCACCTGCGTAATATTTTCTCCCGAGCAGATTACGAAATAATCGGCGATTACCGTGAGACCGGTGAGATCAAGGATGATGACATCTCCAGCCTTTTTTCCGAGCGCAAATTTTGCCGCTGCGAGCGCGATTTGTCTACTTTTTAAGGGAATACCCTCTCTTTCGGTCCTGGCTTTCCGCGTCTTTTAAGTCTGCTGAATACAGCCTGTTAGAAATTATAAAGGATTCGATCTCCTCTGGCAACAGGTATTTTACGGACATACCCTCTCTTATGCGTCTTCTGATGTCGGTTGAAGATATCTCCATCGTTGTAACCCGCGCCGGAAAAACCGCCTTGGATGAAGATAACCTCAACGGATGTGCCACACCCTTACCGTCATCGAGGTCCTCCGGGCATTTCTGCCCCGGGGCCAGATAGGGGGAAGAAGCCAGGTCTCTGAAACGTGTTCCCGGCCTCGAAACTACAATGAAATCCACCAGCGCAACCAGCCGTTCAGGCTCATACCAGTTCGGCAGGTCCAGAAACGCGTCGGTGCCAAGGATAAAATGCAGATGCGAGCCGCGGTACCGCTGCTTCAGCTCCTTCAGCGTGTCTACAGTATAGGACTTTCCCGGTCTGCCGCATTCAATGTCCAAAACCTCGAAAAAACGGTTCTTGACCACCGCAAGTCTCGTCATCTTGTACCTCTGGAGCGCATCCGTGAGTCCCTCGGTCTTGAGAGGCGGGCTGCCGGAGGGAATAAACAGAATCTTTTCGAGGCCCATGAGTTCCCGCACCTCTTCGGCCGCCCTGAGATGTCCGAAGTGGATCGGGTTGAAGGTGCCGCCCAATATTCCGATTTTCATTTCATCAGCAGGTGGAGGCTGCATGCACCCGACATATATTCAGCCACTCTGCCTCCGCGTCCATTGCCTTCGCAGCGTTTTTCCTATTCACGCAACTGCCCGTTGCCAAGGACGATAAACTTTGTACAGGTGAGTTCCTCCAGGCCCATGGGGCCTCTTGCGTGTATCTTGTCGGTAGAGATGCCGATCTCCGCTCCGAGGCCGAACTGATAACCGTCATTCAATCGGGTCGACGCATTGATAAAAACGGCGGACGAGTCCACATCCCTGAGAAACCTCATGCCCTTTGCGTAGTCCCGTGTCACGATCGCATCGGAGTGTGAGGAACCGTACCGGGCGATATGCTCCATTGCGGCATCAATATCCTTTACAACCCTGACGTTCAGGACAAGATCGAGATATTCGCGATAATAATCCTCCTCTTTAACCTCGTCGCCTGAAGAAACGATCTTCCTGGTTTCAGGGCACCCTTTGATGACGACACCCGCCTGCCTGAACCGTTCCGCCATCCCGGGCAGGAAACGTCTCGCCACCTTCCTGTCCACAAGCATCGTTTCCATTGCGTTGCAGGTCCCGGGCCTCTGCACCTTCGCGTTAAAGCATATATCTTCCGCCATAGCCAGGTCGGCATCGCTGTCGACAAAAACGTGGCAGACACCTTTATAATGTTTCAGTACCGGTATCCTGGAATTTTCAGTCACCGCCCGTATCAGCCCCTCCCCGCCGCGGGGTATGATAAGATCAACGATCCCCTCCAGCTTCAGGAGTTCCATTACCGCTTCCCTGTCGGGGATATCGATAAAGGTGACGGCGCCTTCGTCGATACCAGCGGCCTTCGCGGCGTCACGCAGGACCTTCACTATAGCCCTGTTCGAGTTAATGGCCTCCGAGCCGCCCCGAAGCACCACGGCGTTGCCCGACTTCAGGCAGAGGCTTGTTGTGTCGGCAGTGACGTTCGGCCGGGACTCGTAGATGATGCCGATCACACCTATGGGAACCCGCATCTTCCCCACGGTCATTCCGTTTGGACGCTGCCTCATCCCCAGGATCTCACCTACAGGGTCCGGCAGTGAGGCGACCTCCTCAAGCCCCTGCGCCATTTCGTTTATCCTCTTCCCGGTCAGGGTAAGCCTGTCTATCATTGCCTTCGAAAGGCCAAGTTTGCGGGCGTACGCGACGTCCTTCGCATTTTCCCGCTGCAATTCCTTCGCCCGTTTCCTGAGAGCCTCCGCCATTTTTCTGAGCGCGTTGTTTTTCTGCGCCGACGAAACCTTCGCGAGGGAACGCGCGCCATTTCTGGCCTCTTCAGCCTTCGAAAGAACGTAGCCGGTCATGTCCATTACGCCTCCTCTGACATAAATTACTCTTTGTTAGAATACAGGAATAAACGGGAATTTTTAAAGCAATTCCGGAGCGCCGGGCAAGCCTAAAGATTCCCCCATGTAATGTCGGGGGGCTTACTTCCCGAAGCCTCCGCAGAAAACCTCTTGTACTCGAAGTACGAGGTGATCACCTTCTTCACATAATTCCTTGTTTCCGGGTATGGAATATCTTCTATGAAAACGTCGACGGACTTGTAATGTCCGGCCTCTTCCCACTGCCTCACCAGGTTTTCGCCTGCGTTGTAGGCCGCGAGAACGTGTGCGAACGACTTGAATTCATTGAACAGCGATTTCAGGTAGCAGGCACCCAGAATAATATTGTTCCTTGCGTCCGTAATCTGGGCCTCCTTCCGTATACCCAGCCCGAGGCTCTTGTCCAGACGATAGGCCGTCCGGGGCATAATCTGCATAAGGCCCCTGGCCCCGACAACCGACCGGGCATCTGTGTCAAACCGGCTCTCCTCCCTCATGACTGAAAGTAAGATCATCGGGTCCAAATCGTATTTCTTTGCCACCTCCTCCACATCCTCCCTGAATGCAAGAGGATAAAGGAACCTGTGTATGGCCTGCGAATAAGGGATTCGTGATGCCAGCCGTATGGAACGCTTAAATTCCCCGAGCTTCTGAAGCCTCCCCATAATGTAAAGCAATTGAGGGAAGGTGTCGATCCCTTTCAAATCGTCTGTCAGCTCAGTGACCGCCTCCTTGTTCATGTTCAGCGATATCAGTGCTTCAACGCGCCTGAACCGGTCACCCATGTCCGAAAGATCGGGGACGGGCTCCTCCTTCAGTGAAACCGGCACGACGTCCTTGAGGTCATTCCGGGCAATGGCCAAAACCCCGTAAAAATTGTTATCTATCCCGGCAAGTGAATTAAATAGTCCCTTCGAATCCCCTCCGACCGCCTCGATGCTCCTTGCCTTCCAGTAAAGATATTTCGGGTCTCCGAATTCGGCATACAACTTCGAAAAAATCCCCGCCGCTTTCTTATACTCTCCCTGCACGAAATAGGTCCAGCCGGTCCCCCATAAGGCGTCCTCGGTTTCCGCCGGAAAGCGCTTGAGCACAACCTGGTACGTCTTCAACGCCCCATCAAAGTCCTTCGCCCGTCTCTCATCGGAAGCGGCTGCAAGCAGCAGGGCTCCAGCCCTTCTGTCATTCACCGCAAGAAGTTTTTTAACAGACCTGTCAAAGCCTTCTTTGTCCCCGGCCCGGTAGAAGGAACGGGCCTCGAAGAAAGTGTCCCCGACACTGCCATATATCTTTGCCGACTTTGTGTATTCCTTCTGCATGAACAATGAGTATCCGAGAATTCTCAATATCCCCTGCCTGTCCTTCACGTCCCCTGCTGCGAGGATCTTCCTCAACTCTTGCTCGGCCTGTTCGTACTCGCACCTGTCGATGAGGTTTTCTGCCCTCTCTGCAACGTCCTGCGGTTTTATTACCCCCGGGGCCAGTTCCTCACGAGCCGCACCGGAAAAATCGCCGCCTCCGACGTACAGCTTCTTAAAAACCGCCGACGCCTCTTTGGGCTCCTCGTGTTCCTTAAGAAAAAGGCCGTACTCGAAAGCCATCGCTTCGTCTCCGGGGTAGTCCTTTACATAGACTTCGTACAATCGCCGGAGGTCCTTCCCGGAATTCTCTTTGGCCTCCCTGATCTCCATTCCGCGCGCCTTTTTGAACAGCGGCGAATCCGGGTATTCCTTTAACAGTCGCCTTGCCGTATCCAGAGCTTTGCCGTGGTTTCCAAGCTGATGATAGGCTTCTGCAAGATAGGATAGCGTGTAGTCCGCAAGCAGGGGGAATTCGGTCAGCGCCCCGGAGAAGCTCTTCACCGCGTCATCGTACCGGCCTTCTTCAAATGCCTGCTTCCCCGCCCTGAAAAGTTCCTTCCCCCCGCCGTCATCCGCAGCACTCCCGCTGACAGGCTGCACCGACGCACTCAGCAGACAGAGCACGGCGACCAGGGGGAGGAAGATCGTCTTTGCCCGGAGAAAATATTTCATGACCCATACAGACCGGCAGATGCTTTCATTTCATATAATAGCCAAACTGCTCTCTTTCGGCAAGAGGAGGGAGAAGCCCTCTTTGCAGTGCGTTGACTTCAGGCGCAGACCGGCTGCGGCCCAAATGGCATAAAGCTGAGTCGCTATGGTATATTTTCCTATGATTACAGATCTCAGACTTCACGGCAGCCTGGGCCCTGTTGACTTTTTTGCCTTCCTTGCCGGAGCGACACCTCACAATACCTATTCCTACGAGGAAGGACCGCAGAAAATCAGATTCTTTGCCAGAGGGAATGAATTTGCCATCTCAGAAGAGGGAGTGACATACAGAGGAACGGGCGGCAGCTTCTGCGAATACATGTTCGGAGTCGAAAAGCCCTTGAAGGATATGGAAAAAAGCGATATCCTCAACCGTCTTATAATGTTCGGGGCTTTTCTGGACGAGAACGAGAGGGTGGTCTTCACAAACAATACCGAGGGCACAGAAACGTTCAGCAGGCTCTTCCTCCAGGGGCATGCCGTCGTGAACTATTTCTTTATCATCTCCGCCGCCTTCGAAGAGGAATACAGGAAACGACAGAAACAGATACTCAAGGCTGTCGGCAAATTCCTGAAGAGGGCCGATCTGCTGGGAGACGACAGGGACACAGAGCTTCTCGGCCGCTTCTGCGACGCCCTTGATGAAGAAAAATCCGCGGTCTTTCTTTTCAAATTTATCAATCGGGCAAACAGGGAATATTATGACGCCTTCCGCAGGTCCTATTCTGAAAATCGCGGACTGAGTCCCCGGGATGAACTTCAGATCGAGGAACTCGCCGCAAGGCGCGAGATCGACCGTTATCAGCAGGAAAGGATTAAGATCGACGTGATGTATAAACATCCCGAAAACAGGGTCGTAGTCGATGAGTACCGGGACGTTCTCATCGGGGGGATTTCGCGGGACACCCTGCAGGCATCGGAATACGCCCGACTGGAAAGACTTAGGACTCTGAGCATAAGAAACGACATACCCATAAACCTTTTTGACAAGCTCGATGAACTCCTGTTGAAGGATAAGAAGATCCAGGAAACAGAAGAACTGGAATATATAAAAGATGCGAGGGCAATACTGGAAAACCTTTTTTTCAAAGACCCGCTTCTGAAGAGAAATATCATAAAGGAAGACATCGTCAGGCTGATAAGGGCAAAACATCTCGCATATTCTCAAAACGACAGGGTGTTCGACCAGGTACTTCTGGACACAGGCCGGGCGTGCGACGAACTGTCAAGAGAGGCGGATGACTTTCGGTCCTTTGAAGAATTCAGTTCCATCATCACGTACTTCGACAGATACGACAACCTTCATTCCCTGCTCAGCCAGCTGGCTTTCATGGAAAATGTCGAACTGAAGGAAGAATCACTGAGGAGCTTCATGGGCAACAAGGACGCCTTCGATCATCTGGACGAGAACCTTTTCAAATCGGTCTTCATTCATGATCTTCTGGAAAACAGGTATCTGACAGGTTACGGAAAGAGGAAAATCAAGTCGATCCTGAAGGGGACGGAAAATATCAGGAAAGGTGAAGCCACTCTCAAGGACGTTGTCGCGGAAGTGAAGGACCTGACCCTTGAAGAAAAGCTATACCATGCTACCCATGCGGCGCTGAAAAAGAGGATGCGTAACCTCTACCCCGGGCTCGATACAAAGAAGGGGAGGGATAAAATCAGGGAAGACATCACTGCAGAGCTTGTAGACGAGGGCGTTGCGACGGGCAAAATCCAGGCCAGACTCTTTGAAAAGGTGTTCATTGTCTTGCGCAAGGAGTCCGTATACCTGTACCAGATATTCCCGCTTGTAATCCGTTCAATCGATCGGGGGCTCAGGGAGGATTTTCTCCAGAACAGCGGCCTCGACAGGTTTTATGTCGAATCACTCGAACGGGAATTCTTTGAAGAAAAGGGGCTGGATACGACGGTACTCGATCTGCTCAGGGGAGAAAAAACACTGTCCGGAGTTGGAGGCGGCGAGCGGATTTGAACCGCTGCATAAAGGTTTTGCAGACCTCTCCCTTAGCCACTTGGGTACGCCGCCGGCAGTCAGTTAAAAGTGAACCGCAAACAGTGAAGAGTGAAAAATCGGATAGTGCAAACCTACTCGACTGCTTGACTACTTGCTATTCACTGAGTTTTATGGAGCGGGAAACGGGATTCGAACCCGCGACCCCAACCTTGGCAAGGTTGTGCTCTACCAACTGAGCTATTCCCGCATTCTCACCCGCCGGTATCATAAGTTCGACAGAACAATTAACTTCGCGACGGGCAATTAGCTATAATTATTTGATGAAAGATTTAGTAATGTAATATGGCAGAGTTTGTCAATATGTTCCACCCGGATATTAAAGAGTTCAAGCGCCTTTCGGCGGGAGGAAATCTGATCCCCGTCTACAAGGAAATCCTTGCGGACATGGACACGGCCGTGACCGCCTTTCGCAAACTGGACGACGGGCGATATTCCTTCCTCCTGGAAAGCGTCGAGGGAGGGGAGAAATGGGCCAGATACTCTTTCATCGGCAGCAGGCCGTCAGTCGTGGTGCGCAGTTTCGGAAACTCCGTGGAAATCATCCGCCGGGGAAGGAGGAAGAAGCGGCCCGTCCTGAAGGATCCCCTTGAAGCTGTGAAGGACATCCTTGCGGAATACAGGCCGGTTCCGAACCCGGGACTTCCGCGCTTTTTCGGCGGAGCGGTGGGGTTCGTCGGGTACGACATTATACGTTTCTTCGAAAAAATGCCGGAACGGGAGAAACCGGGGCTCGGACTGCCCGACATCTTTTTCATGATAACCGACACTCTCGTGATCTTCGACAACATCACACACAGGATAAAGGTGGTCTCCAACGCTCACATCGACGGCTCTTCGGCGGCTTCCGCCTATGAGCAGGCGGTCAGGAAAATCGAGGCGATCGTGCGGAAACTGAGGCGCGGCATGCGGTGCGCTCCGGCTGCCGCCGAGGCTGCGTCTTCGCCTGGGAAACGGGCAGTTCTCGGGTCCAACTTTACGCAGTCCGGCTATGAGAAGGCGGTGCTCAAGGCAAAGGAGTATATCAAGGCGGGAGACATCTTCCAGGTGGTGCCCTCGCAGCGCTTCGAGGCCCGGATCAGCGTCGAGCCCTTCGAGATATACCGGGCGCTCAGGCTCATCAATCCTTCGCCTTATATGTATTTCCTGCGCTGCGGGGATGCAACGATCGTGGGGACATCGCCTGAAGTAATGGTGCGGCTCGAAGGCGAGAGAATCGACTTGAGGCCGATAGCAGGAACACGGAAGCGCGGGTCAACAGAAGAAGAGGATGGCGTCCTGGAGAAGGAACTCCTGGCAGACCCCAAGGAAAGGGCGGAACATATCATGCTCGTCGATCTCGGCAGAAACGACGTCGGTAGAGTCAGTTCTCCGGGGAGTGTACATGTAAGCGAACTCATGGTAATCGAGCGTTATTCCCACGTGATGCATATTGTTTCGAACGTCCGCGGGACGCTCTCGGCTGGAAACGACGCCTTCGATGTCGTCAGGGCCTGTTTCCCGGCAGGTACGGTTTCCGGGGCACCCAAGATCCGGGCCATGGAGATTATCGACGAACTGGAACCGACCAGGCGGGGCCCTTACGCCGGCGCTGTGGGGTACTTCGGATTCTCGGGGAACATGGATACCTGCATCACTATCCGGACTCTTGTCATTAAAGACGGGGTGGCTTACATCCAGGCGGGCGGCGGAGTGGTAGCCGACAGTATCCCCTCTGCCGAGTACCAGGAAACAGTCAACAAGGCAAAGGCGATGATGAGGGCGGTCGAGATGGCGGAGAGGGGGCTTGAGTAGAAATATGCTTTTGATGATCGATAATTATGATTCTTTTACCTATAATCTGGTCCAGTACCTGGGAGAGCTTGGGGAGGACCTCAAGGTATTCAGGAACGATAAGATATCTATTGCCGAGATCGAAAATATGTCACCTGACAGGATCGTAATATCCCCGGGGCCTTGTACTCCAAGGGAAGCGGGCATCTCCGTCGAAACGATAAAACATTTTGCCGGAAAACTTCCGATCCTCGGCGTCTGCCTCGGACACCAGTCGATAGGAGAGGCTTTCGGAGGCGAGGTCATCCGGGCGCCCTATCTCATGCATGGGAAGACTTCCATGGTCCACCACGACGGCAAAACAATCTTCAGGGGACTACCCAACCCCTTCGAGGCGACGCGCTACCACTCTCTCATCATCAAACGCGACACCCTGCCGTCAGTACTCGAGGTTTCGGCGTGGACGGACGACGGGATTATAATGGGGGTGCGCCACAGGCAATACACGGTCGAAGGCGTGCAGTTCCACCCTGAATCAATCCTGACCGGCGCAGGCAAGGACCTCCTGAGGAATTTTCTCAAACTCAAACAGTAGCGACCGGGGGGGGAACTTATCCTGTCCCGACACTCATTCATCGGTAGAAGTGTCGGCCTCTTTCATCACATCTTCCGGAGTCTTGGAGAGCGCCTTCTTCGTCCTATCCTGTCTTGCCGCCCTCTCTGCCTTCGCCCGTTCCTGCATGCGCTCTCTCGCCTTCTTCCTGGCTTCTTCGCTGACCTTGAAGTCACCCTCCCCGAACATCGTAAATCTGAGCCACTTCAGGGAAAATTTCAGGAGTTCAAGCTCGTCCTGCCTGATCTTCTCAACCACTTCGGGTTCGATTTCGTAGGAGGTCAGGAAATTACTGTTGAAGACAAAATCTCTGAACATATCGAGATTGGAACTCACCATAAAGAAGAGATCGAGCGACTTCTGGCCTAACTCTACTATACCAAGAGTCTTCGCCTTCAGAACCACCTCCATCCAGTCATGGTTCATTTCGTCGTATAGGTCCGATTCCTGGTCGGCGCGCCACTCATCGATCGTCCAGTCCCTGGCTTCATTGTGTCCCAGGCAGTGATCCTCTTTAATCTTGATGAAGAAGTCCTCCCCCTTATTCCGGTCATGCTTCTTCATTATGGCCATGCCGATTGGATAGTAACGGCACGTCACCGGTCTGTCGGTGTAAACCGTGCAGCCCTCAGGTGTGACAAAGGGGCATGACTTGATGTCATCGTCTTTCAACTTCAGCACCACGATCGGAAGAGGCGTGCCGTCTACCGACTTCGGCACTGTATATTGCATAAGGAAGTCATGATATGACATCCCCAGTCTGTTCTTGAGTCTGTATATATCGTAGGGAGTGAGGTTTATCCGGATGCCGCTGCAGCATTTTGTAAAGCATCCTATTCCGGGATGACACCTGAAAGTAATCCTGTCCTTGCGGGTAAGCTGTTGCGGCACAACTACGCTCTGCTTGAGCTGCTTCTTCACCTCTTCCATTTTCTCGTCGAATTCTTTTTGATCAAAGGCCATCGTTGGTTCCTTTCATGGTGTCATTTGCGGTTGTCGGAAATTATTCATTACCTCAACGTCGAAGCTGAAAAGGGAAAGTTCCGGAAAAGCCGGAATGACAGCAAAGAGCCACTTCTCGTCTGATAATCTCACTTCCTGTTTTACAATTTCGTTGATTATTATAACAAAAAAGCCGGTCCCGATGCCCGGGACCGGCTTTTTTTCATACAGTCAACGGCAATTAGCGCATCAATGGTACTATCAGAAGAGCCACGATGTTGATGACCTTGATCATCGGGTTAATGGCCGGACCTGCTGTGTCTTTGTAAGGGTCGCCGACCGTGTCGCCCGTGACAGAGGCCTTGTGCCCTTCGCTTCCCTTCTTATGCAGGACGCCTTTGTCGTCGGTAACGCCGTCTTCAAAGGATTTCTTGGCATTGTCCCATGCGCCGCCGCCGCTCGTCATGGCGATCGCCTGGAAGAGTCCGGTCAGGATACTTCCGATAAGAACTCCACCGAGAGCTTCCTTGCCAAGGAGCATGCCTACTGCGATAGGAACCACCACAGGAATAAGAGCGGGCACCATCATCTGCCTGATAGCGCCTTTGGTAACAATGTCAACGCACTTGCCGTATTCCGGCTTTGCCTTGTATTCCATAATGCCGGGAATCTCCCTGAACTGTCTTCTCACTTCCTGGACAATGCTGCCTGCTGCCTTACCGACAGCCTCCATAAGAAGTGATCCGAAGTAATAAGGAAGCAGTCCGCCGATAAAGAGACCGGCCAAGACCATCGGATTCGAAAGGTCAAATGAAAGAGTCGTACCGAATGACCTCGAGTACTCCGCGAAAAGAACGAGAGCGGCAAGAGCTGCTGAACCGATAGCATACCCTTTCGTAACTGCCTTTGTTGTGTTGCCGACCGCATCAAGGGGATCTGTGATGTTACGGATCGCATCAGGCAGTTCCGCCATCTCTGCAATACCGCCCGCGTTGTCCGTGATCGGTCCATAGGAGTCAATCGCAACAACGATACCGGTCATTGAAAGCATCGACACGGCCGCAAGGGCGATAGCAAAAAGACCGCCCGACAGATCGCCGGCAAATCCGCCTCCCAGTGAATAAGAACCAAGTATCGAGGCTACGATAACGATAACAGGCGCTGCGGTCGACTTCATGCTGACCGCAAGACCTGCTATAACGTTTGTGCCGTGGCCCGTCAGGCTGGCCTGTGCAATGTGTTGCACGGGCGAGTACTCCTTGGCGGTGAAGTATTCCGTTATAGCCACGATCAGGCCTGTCAATACGAGCCCGATGAGTGCCATGAGGAAAACGTTCATCTGCGTGAATGACGGATGCGCAGCCAATGAGGCCTGAGCTGATTCGCCTTTCAGGAACTGGCCTGTAACGATATAGAATGTTATTGCCGCAAGAATTCCCGCAACGGCAAGCCCCTTGTAAAGGGCGCCCATGATATACTCGCTTTTACCCAGCCTCACCGCAAATGTACCGATGATGGAGGCGATGATCGAGATTCCGCCGAGGAGCAGAGGAAATTCCACCCATGCGCTGTTTGCGCCAAAAACGGTCTTGGCAAGCAGCATCGCTGCAACAAGCGTGACCGTGTATGTTTCATAAAGGTCGGCTGCCATGCCTGCGCAGTCACCAACGTTGTCGCCGACGTTATCGGCGATAACCGCAGGGTTTCTGGGGTCATCTTCAGGGATTCCTGCTTCGACTTTTCCGACGAGGTCGGCGCCTACGTCGGCCGCCTTTGTATAAATGCCGCCTGCGATACGCGCGAACACGCTCATCAGTGAGCATCCGAACCCGAGGCCCACCAGTGCATGGAATGCCATCTCAGGATTCGCCGTCTTTGCTATTGTGTAAAAGCCGGAGAGACCTATGATACCTAGACCAACAACCATGACGCCTGTAACTGACCCGCCCTTGAAGGCAAGGCCCAGTGCAGCCTGGAGCCCCCTGTTGGCGGCCTGTGTCGTACGCACATTGGCGCGCACGGTAACCCACATTCCTACGAAACCGGCGAGTGCAGAACCCACCGTGCCGATGACAAATCCGATACCAGTCCAAATCCCGAGTCCGAATGCCACGATTAAAATGACCAGGATAACAGCCACCATTGCGACAGTTTTATACTCGCGGGCCAGGAAAGCGTAAGCCCCTTCCTTCACCGCATTGGATATCTCCTGCATCTTGGCATTTCCTGCGTCCTGCTTTGATACCCATATCGCGGTCATCACTGCGTATATTACGCCTAACACGCCGCAAGCCAGGGCAAAAATTATTGTTTGACTCATTAAATTCCTCCTTTTTTTATTTTTCGGGAAAGAATGAATGCTGCCAAACTCCTCAAAGGCTCAAAAGATCCTCTGGCCGTCACCTCCTTTACAACCGTCTCTATAATTTTGTAAGAAAACTATAACACTGCTTAACCTGGATACTTATCGGAAATATAATCCTTCAGATAGTGGTTCTCCGCCCTGAGATCGGTGACCTGGGCCTTCACCACGTCTCTGATCGACAGCATCGCTACCAGCCTGTGGTTTTCGAGGACCGGCAGATGCCTTATCCTGTTTTTGATCATAATGGAGGTCACGTATCCAAGGTCGTCACCAGTCTCAGCTATGATCAGATTGGTTGTCATTACTTCCGAGATGCCTATATCCCTGAAATGCCGGTCGCCCTTTCGCGTCCAGCACTTCAGCACGTCCCTCTCGGTAAACATTCCGACGGGCTTTTCTCCTTCGACAACTACAAGCGCGCCGATCTCATCCTCCACAAGCAGGCTTACGGCATCGGCCACGGTCTTGTCCTTGCCGATGGATATTACGTCCCGTCGTCCGGAACCGAGAATTTCTTTGACTGTCGCCATATCTGTTCACCCCCGTCCTTGCAATGTCGAAAAATCCTAGACCGTATCAGTGTCCCTGCCGGTCTGCTTCGCGTACACCAGAGCAGTCGCCCTGTAGACCATATGGGCCATTTTTGAAAAAGGCGCATACGCAAAGAGGAAGAAGATGGCCACAAGGTGGATAAAATAGATAGGGTATGCAACAACAGCTATATTGGCCAGCCTGAGGATCTCAGACAGCAGACCCGTTACGACAATGGTCAGGATAAGGTATATGAACAGCCAGTCGTAATAGCTGCCTTTACCGGCCTTTTCCTGATTCTTGTTTCTGTTGGAGATAACCCACGATATGCCGAGCAGAAGGGCTATGCCGCTTAGGTTTCCGAGTATCTTCATCGGATCGTAAAGAGGATAGGGAGACTCGCGCTGAAGACCATAGAGATAAAAGATCGCCCATGTGGTCGTAATCGCCAGTCCCACAAACCCGTAAAAAACAAAGAGGTGGGACCTCGAACGGTCTACCGTCACCTCGCATTTCTTGAATTTCTTATGGGCCAGGAACTCCGTAACCATTGCGATAATCGCCTTGCTCAGAGGCATCTTCGCCTCTGCTCCGCTGGCGGCAAGATCTTTCCAATACCTTAGAACGCCGACGATAAATCCCAGGAAAGCAAATGCTGCTGCCGCTCCGAAGATCGTATCGATAAACGGCACAGGCATAAAATTATCCGCATACACGATGGGCTTAGAGGAAGCCATTACTTCCCATAAATAGTGAGGCAAACGCAAATGTTCTCCCAAGTACTGGGCCGGAATCTGGTGTCCGACAACAGGAACCAGTATGCCTAATATAAAGAGCGGGATCGCAAGGAGAAAGAGCAGGAATTTCTGATCGCCAAGGGCTCTGCCCAGGGACTTCGAAAGAGCGTAGTGCTCGATGCTCAGTTTCCGGACTGCGCCAAGCACCTCGCCCGGTTTCGCACCCCTCGGGCAAAAGGCCGTACAGTCGCTGCACTGATGGCAGAGCCATATATCGGGGTTGCCGAAAAGCTTGTCTTTCAGGCCCCACTGAGCGTGGATCATCTCCTTCCTCGGAAACGGCTTATCATCGGGGGTAACGTTGCAGACCACGGAGCACGTCGCGCACTGGTAGCACTTCTTCAAGGACTCGCCCCCCGAGTTCATAATCTTCTTTACAAACTTCAAATCAGGCTGAATAACTTTTCCCTCTGCCATTCCTTACCTCCTAGAAGCCTTTCATCGGGTTAAATCCTACGCCCTCTATCGTTTCCACGAACTTGTTGATCAGTTCGGGGACCTTCTCATATTCGTCTATCGAAAACTGGATCTGCTGAACCCTCACCGGTTCGAGCCTCAGCTTGCCGAGCGTTTCAGCGACGTTGTCCATTCTCTTGTTGCAGAGTTCGCTGCCCTTCACGAAGTGGCACTGGTAATCGTCGCCGTATTTGCAGCCGATGAGAAGTACCCCGTCGTTGCCCTTCGACATCGCGTCGGCTATCCATATCGTATTGACCGAGC
>JBJKOV010000303.1:0-5502 GCA_046707105.1 Thermodesulfovibrionales bacterium | reverse complement strand
ATAGCCATCGGTGAATTTTGTACCAGTCTGCCGTCCATTTTACCCCTTCCCTCAATGTTGTTTTTGAACTGAATCCCAGTTCGCTTTTTGCCTTGCCGACGGCGCAGGTCCAGTTCGAAAAACGAAGTTCCCTCACCTTGTCGCTATTAATTATACTCTTTTTGTTAATTTTTTCACCGAGGAAGGCGAAAAAGGGCACGAGTGACATAGGCAGCCTTATCTTTAGAGGTTTTGTTTCGAGAGCCGCAGATATCTCTTCAATAATATGCTCGTTAGTATAAACCATCTCATCAGACAAAAAAAACGTCCCGTCCTCTCCTTCTTTCTTCTCGGCGGACAATATTATGCCATTAACAAGGTCTTCGACGTAAAGCATCGAATATAAACCCTTTCCCCAATAGGGGAAAATACCCCTCTTAACCATCTTGAACATCACGAGAAAATCGGCGTCTCTCGGGCCATAGACAGCCGGCGGCCTTATGATGGTTACAGGCATCGCGTCCCGGCAGCGAAGCACGGCCTTCTCGCCTGCCAGTTTGCTTTTCCCATAAAAAGAAACCGGCATGGGCTCGCAGTCTTCATTCAGGGGATTCCCATCACTGCTCGGTCCAGCCGCAGCCAGACTGCTGATATAGACAAACCTCTTAAGCCCGGGATTTCTCTCTGCGGCAATATTCGCCAGTTTCCCGGTACATACCGCGTTTGCAGAAAAGAACTCTTTTTCCGTCGTTGCCTTGGTGCGTCCCGCGAGGTGAAATATGTAATCAAAGCCCGTAACCTGTTCGGCGCAGGAATCAATATCGGCAAGGTCGCAGGAAATATATTTAAGATCGAGGTGTTCAATCCATCTGAGATTGGAGGTGCTCCTTGAGATGCAGGTCACCTCGTAACCTCGCTTCAACAAGGCTTCCGTTAGATAGCTTCCGATGAAGCCGGCAGCTCCCGTCACCAAGGCCTTCATAGGATGAAGTTATTGTTGTTTAAATTAACGGCATTAGTCAAGTGCAAATGCATGAACGTATGCACACACCCCGACCAGTTGCCCGTCATAATGGAACAATCCTTCTCGTAAGTCACAGCGGGAAGTCCTGCCGGACTTCCTCCGCCTCGCCGGATCCCTTATTGGGACCCATAGCTGTGAAGACCTGAAAGCAGCAGGTTCACACCCAGATAAGTAAAAATGACCGCTATAAAGCCGATGACCGCCACCATGGCGACCTTCTTGCCTCTCCAGCCGCGCATAAGCCGGCTGTGCAGATAAAAGGCATATAGAAACCATGTGATCAGCGACCATGTTTCCTTGGGGTCCCAACTCCAGTACTTGCCCCATGCCTGGTTGGCCCAAAGGGCGCCGAATATGAGCCCACCCAGCGTGAAAATGGGAAAGCCGATGGCTATCAGTTTATAGGTAATTTCATCGAGTATCTCCGCGGAAATATTGAAGCCCTTTATGACTTTTTTCATTACCCCCCCGTATCTCCAGACGAAGAAAGTAAACGCCGCCGACACCACCCAGCTCAGCGTCTCCACCGCGCCCGAACTGCTGCGGAAGGTCGCCTTGAAGAGATAGCTCTTCAGGAACTCCTGCTGGCTCTGCCCGGCCACCTTGAAAGTGAGGAAATCAAGGCCCATCGCCGCAAGGACGATTATGAATATACTCAGCATCACCGTCCAGAAAATATAGGAGGGCTCGCTCCGTTTTTCGGTCCGAACGATCAGGTACATGAGACCCGTGCTGAAGGATATTCCGAACATCGAATACGAAATAAAACTCATCATGACGTGGGCGAGAAGCCAGTTGCTCTGTAATGCGGGGACGAGGGGCTCTATACTCTTTGACATGCCCGAAAGATCGATAAACGCAAGGGCGAGGCCGGCGACGGGGGTGATGAAAGCCCCGAATGAGCGGTTCTTGTACTTAAACTCTATTACAAGATATGCCAGTATAAGGCACCATACAAAGAAAATAAGCGACTCGTACAGGTTGGTGAGAGGCACGGCACGGAGGAAACTCTGTTCAACGGCATAAAACTCCTTCCACCTGAGAACGAGCGCGATGGTCTGTGACACGAAGCCGGTGATCGTTATAACAGTCGCGACAAGGCCGATCTGCTTTTTCTTGAACCCGAGATATGTTATATATGTCACCATGGCCAGGAAATATGCGATTGTAGATATTCCAAAAAAGAACGAACTGTCCATCAATTTTCCCCTTTCTGACCGGAGCCGAGTGCCGTGGCCAGCTTTTCTATCTTTTTCTCTAAAACGGCCCTGTTCCTGTGAGCAGAAGCCCCTATCAGTATTTTTGTGCCGCCCTTCTCCTCGGAAATATACATCCAGATCCGTCTGTGGCTCATGAAGAATGAGACAAAGAGACCGAAGGCCAGGATGAAGCATCCAACATAAACAACCCCCTGACCGGGGTCTTTCCTTACCTGGAGGCCGGTGTACTGGACACCCCAGTAATCCAGGAACTCCACCTTGCTGCCGTCAGGCAGGTTCCACGTCTGCGGGAACCTCTTAAAGACCCAGCCGGAATAGTGTTGACTGCCGGGAGCAGAAAATTCCACGAATATCGCCGGATTAACCATGTTCTGACTGTACGTGACAGGCTTTCCCGACTCGTCCACAGTAAGGGCCGGGCTGAAATCCGTGATATGCCCTTCTATGCCGCTCCCCGGGATGGTGAAACTGCCCCCAAGCCTCGTGCTGAAATCTTGCGACTTCCCGTCTTTGGTAACCAGCTTCAGCATTACGACGCCATCCCCAAGACTTTGCGGCACCGTACCGAAGCTGGATTGATAAAGGGTAATGCCTTCATATGTGAGAGGGTCGTTTACAACAACGGCCTTGCTCGCCACTTCGACCCCGTTTTTCCAGATAGTCAGCCAGCTCTTGTAGCTTTTCGGCATGTCGGTATTTCCGTAGAACTGCACCTCGAACTTATCGCAGCGCACCTCAAACCCGAGGGGTATCTTCTTGTCGTTGGACTGGTAGGCAAACGACGAAGTCTTTCCCTCCTGCAACCCCAGGAACGCGTTGAAACCGAAGGCAACGCCTATTATCGCGCCTGCAAGGATAACGAGTATGCTGGCATGAGTAATATATACGCCGAGACGAGTAAAATTGCCCTTCTCGGCATAGAGCTGCACGCCGTCTTCCGAAGATGACTCGGAAGGTCTGAAGCCGATCTTCCTGAACGCCTGGGTTGCGAGGTCCTTGACGTGAGCCGGCTTGGCCTTTACCGTAAAAGTCTTCTTTATCGACATCTTCTCAACATGCTCGGGGGAGAGGGGCCGGATCGGCTCCCTGACAATCTTCCATATCCTGGGAATTCTGTCGAGCGAGCAGATAATCAGATTGGCCGCGAAGAGGAGGAGAAAGGTGATAAACCACCATGAATGGTACATGTCCATGAAGCCGAGCCTATCGAGGACACTATAGGCGGCCGGCGCGCCTGACTCGCCAAAGAACTTTGCAAGGATCTTAATGTTTTTTGCCGGTTCGACGTTCTGCTCGACGACCGTCCCGACGATCGACGTCAGCGCTATTAATGAAAATATCACGGCGGCGAACTTTACGGACGCGAAAAGACCCCATATCTTGTCGGTTAATGTCTTATTCTTTTCTTTTTCCATTAAAATAGTCTCCTGAACGTAGCTTAATATAATAGAATATTGCTTTCGGACAAAACAAGGAATTCCTCCCGCCTGATCCCTGAGCTAGGGCAGGACAACCGGCCTGTCTCTGCGTGCGTTTACAATGCAGAGGAAACCGAAAGGCTCGTCAGAGGGGTTGCTCAGCTGATGCACTGTATCCGGCGCAATGTAAACGGTATCGAGGAAACCCATATTCCTTTTCTTTTTGCCTGTCCTTACTACGCCTTCGCCTCTTATGCATATCACAACATGCTCGTGCGTGTGCCTCTCCAGGCTGCTGAACCCGCCGGGAGATATCTCGAAGTATCTCACATGGAATTTTGTCGATTCCGCATGTGTTCCTATCAATACCCTCCTGACGACATCCGCCCAGCCGCCGCCTTCAGCCTTGTACTGCTCATCCTCGATGCCGTCCCAACTGCACTCTCCCTTGTGCCGGTAAAAAGCCGACCGGTTGACCTTTCTCTTCCCGGTCCTCTTCCTGCCCGGCATCTCGCAGAATGACGTTTCAGATTTCTTTTTACCCATCAAAACTCTCCGTGTTTACTCAAAGCTCACAACGCACT
This sequence comes from Thermodesulfovibrionales bacterium, assembly GCA_046707105.1. Lineage (GTDB taxonomy): Bacteria > Nitrospirota > Thermodesulfovibrionia > Thermodesulfovibrionales > UBA6898 > JARRRD01. Next base: position 1,277 of record JBJKOV010000303.1, on the reverse strand, counting down.
TCAGTGAATCACCTGCGGCAGCGGTAAGCCTGAAGGCCTCGTCGGTCTTTTCAACGGGAAACCTGTGCGTAACGAGTTTTTCGGCCGACACGACCCCCTTTTCGATCAGTTCAAAGGCGTCCGCGGTGTCCGCCGGTCCGCAGGAGTAACTCGTAATAATGTTTATATCATTGAAATAGAGACGGTTGGGGTCGATCGTGAGTCTTTCGCCCGGTTTTGCGGGGGTAAAAAAAAGCGCCTGCCCCCCCGCTCTGACACAGTTCAGGCCCTGCATCATGGCATCTGCGCTATTGGGGCCGACGACCACCAGTTCGGCCATATCTCCCCCAGTGATGTCCCTCAGGCTTTCATCCACGGCATTCGCAGATATATCTATAACCTCGTCCGCTCCGAATTCAAGCGCCTTCTCCAGGCGGAACTTCACCCTGTCGGCGCCTATGACCTTACCCGCTCCGAAATGCTTCGCCACAAGCAGGTGTATCATGCCCATCACACCGAGCCCCATGATAAATACGGTATCTCCCCGCCTGACAGGCGCGCGTCTTAACCCCTTTACAACGCACGCCGTGGGCTCGATCAGCGTTCCGTCTTCGAAGCTCATGCCTTCAGAGAGGGCGATGCTGTCGTTTTCGAGATTCAGGGAGGGGACCAGGATGTATTCGGAGATCCCGCCCGGTGTGATGTGCGAACCTTTCCACTCGGAGCATTGCACATAATCGCCCCGCCTGCAGAACCTGCAGGTGAAGCAGGGGGCGTGGTGATGGATGAAGACCCTCTCTCCCTTTTCGAAAGAGGTGACCCCTTTTCCGACCTCCACAATTTCCCCCGCCGGCTCATGTCCGAGCACAAGCGGGGCTTTTTTCCCGATATACCAGGGCATCACGTCGCCGGAACAGATGCCGCAGGCGCGCGTCTTAACGAGCGCATCCCCGCTTCCGATTTCGGGTATGGGAATATCCTCTATCCGGATGTCGTCGAAACTGTAAAGTCTTGCAACCTTCATTTGCCCGTCGTTGCCCTCTGGAAGCCGAACTATCCTTAATTATCAGGATATTTTAGCATTTTTCTCCTTTTTAGATGTCAGTCGGCAGAGTCCCCCTGGCAGGAATGGGCACCCGCAGACGACACTGATATAATAGCTTTAGACTTGGGGAGGAGATTATGATACGGGTAGGAACCTGTTCGTGGACGGAAAAATCTCTCATAAAAAGCGGCGAATTTTATCCAAAGAGAATCAGGACAGCGGAAGAACGCCTCAGGTATTACGCCGGGAGTTT
>JBJKOV010000302.1:0-5953 GCA_046707105.1 Thermodesulfovibrionales bacterium | reverse complement strand
GGCACAAGTGCTATTATCGGAAATAATATTAAAGAGGATCTGTGCGGAAGCAGCGCCCCCAATTTTGATGCCTCCCCCTCCAATTCCACTACATCGTGTTTGCGTATTTTGGGAAATGATATTTCTCCGAATGATTGGTGATCCGAAGCTGATTGAGATACCGTTTCCAGTGCATGCTTTATTCTGAGTGATGACGTTATCGGTTACAGTCGGGGAAGAGTTTTCTATTCTTATTCCGCCCCCCTCTCCAGACTCTGGTGGGTCGCAATCCGATCTCCCGTTCCTGATCGTAAAGCCGTTCAATACAGACGTAACAGCCTCCCCTGAGGCGAATGTCACTGCAGAACCCGCGCTATTTCCATCGATAATAGTAACTGACGCCCCAGCCTCACTCGTGACAGTTATCGACTTGCCAAGAAAATCAATATTTTCTAAATACGTTCCAGGTGAAACAAGTATGGTATCCCCGTTTGCAGCGGAATCGATCGCCTGCTGGATTGTAGAACTGTCTGAAGGCACCAATATCGTTGCAGCCTGCCCGTTTCTGATTGAACAGGTCAATAATAGCGAGATCACCAAAAATAAAATTAATGAACCCCTCTTCCCCATTTCATCATTCACGCAGGCTGTCTCTTACTACGACAAGTCCATCTTTCCCCAGTTTCACGAAGTGGTCGGCACACTTGTCCCCCCCCCAAGCTTCTACTTCCAATATACATTTCCTTTTAAAGGCTGTCAATGATGATGAGGAACGCGCACCTCGTTCTTTCAGGCAAGAAGTATCTCCCGGTCGTCGGCATCGGGGTCTTCAAAAAGCGCGACCCACCTGTCCTTTGCCAGTATGAAAGGCATCTCCTTCCCGCACTTCCTGCACTTTCTGATTTCGGCCGATTTGATGCCCAGAGACCTGGCCCCGGGTGACGGTACAGGATGGGAAACTGCTTCATATTCATGTACGTGTGCGTGCTTCATTTCTCCTTCTCCTTTTTAAGGTCCTTCATTCAAAGATTACCCGAATTCACAGGGGATGTCGAGTTCATGTACTCGTATCCGTACTCGCCGCCGACCGCCATCATTAGTATTCAGCGATTTTTTTTGATATAGTGAGAAGAAATGGATGTCTCATTTTTTTAGATGCACAGACATCCGTCTTCGACTTTTCGACAATCGGAGAGTTTGCATGAAGATCTTGGTTGTAGATGATGAACAGGCCATCCGGAGGCTCTGTAAAGAGGAACTGGAGGATGAGGGCCACGAGGTTGTCCCCGCCTGCACCGGGGTCGAAGCGATGGAATACTTCACCAGGGAAAGACCCGACCTGGTGGTCCTTGATATTAAACTGCAGGATGTGGACGGACTTGAGTTACTCACACGCATGAAAGAAATCAGACGGGACGTACCTGTAATCATGCACACTGCTTTCGATTATATGTATGATCTGGCGCAGGAAGCCTCCGATGCCTACATTGTAAAATCCGGCGATTTTCGTGAACTTAAAGCAGCGGTCAGGCGCATTGCAAAGGAACGCCTGAAAAAGTAAGAGCACAAAAAAAGCCCTGGGGGGATCCAGGGCTAAAGTGGAGGGTTTTGAGCGTCCTGGGGGGCGCCAGGACCAATGGTGGGTTTGCTACTTGATGTCATTTTAGCTCGCCTTTATTAAGAAAGGATTAACTGCTGATTAAGAAATCTTAATCGTTGCAGATATTCTATGGAAAAAAGGGCGGGTGATCCGCAGACACTTTTCACTGTTCCAGCCATGAAAATTACCTGCCCGGCACTTTTTTATTGACACTTCACGTCAGGAAAACGCGAATCCGCCGGCACGTTGCCGTTTTCGCCATGTAATATTTTTGAGGGCCAAAAGACTCTTTCTTGAAATTCTCCCTGCAAATGGGGGAAGATTGTATGTAAGGGATTCGGTATCGGCCCTTACGAAGGAAGAAGATGGATCAGAAAGATTATTACAGGATTCTGGGAGTAAGCGAAGGCGCGGACTCCGAAAATATAAAGAAGGCGTACCGCAACCTTGCCTTCCGTTATCACCCTGATAAAAGTCATGGCAACGAAGAGCTGATGAAGGAGATCAACGAGGCCTACGCCGTCCTTTCGAACCCCTCAAAGAAAAAAGAGTACGATCTTCTGAGGCAAACATACGGCTCTTCGGCGAGGGACCGTTTCAGACAGACCTATGCCGACCAGGATATTTTCCGGGATTCGGATATCGGTCAGATCTTTGAAGAATTCAGCAGGATATTCGGCTATAACAGACCAGAAGATATCTTCAGCCGGGCCGATTTTTATGGCCCGCATTACCGGACATTCGAGTTCAGGGGACCGGGTTATTCGGGCCGGGGCTTCTTCACTTACGGACCTATTGGGCAAAACTACAGGGAAAAGCTGAAGAAGGGCGCCGGCCATCCTGTTTTTTCAAGGGCAATGCTGAAAGGTATGGACCTTGTCCAGAAATTGGCGGCAAAAAGACTCGGGATTGATCTGCCGAAAAACGGACGGGATTGGTATGATGTCATCCGGATAACTCACGAAGAGGCAGCCGACGGAGGCAAGGTACGATATCTTTATAAAAAACGGGGCAATCCCCGCGAGTTGATGGTCAGGATCCCCCCCCTTATAAGAGAGGGCCAGAAAATAAAACTCAGGGGGCTTGGCGAAGAGGGGAAACACGGTGGTGAACCGGGCAACCTCTTTCTTAAGGTCGACATCCGCACCCCCCTCCTTAAAAAAATCCTGAAAATTTTTGGGAAATAACGCCCCCGCTGAAGAGACGGCGCGTGTCATGAGATGCCCCGTCTCCTCACGGGTAAGAGAAACGCGGGAAAACCGGCAGCCGAGGCAGCCGGGTCGGCGCATTAATATACGGACATGTTTATTGTTTCTCTCGACGTTTTAAAATGATATTATGGTTTAGTATGGTGAGGCTGAATGCAGACATATGAAGTAATCATAGTGGGCGGTGGACCGGCCGGGCTTGCCGCCGGACTCTACTGCAAGAGGGCCGCGCTTAAAACCATCCTTTTTGAAAAAGGAATGCCCGGCGGCCAGATAGCAATATCGAAAGACGTGGAAAACTATCCGGGCCTGGAGGCGATAACCGGTTTCGACCTGGCGGAGAAGATGCTCCATCACGCCCGTACCTTCGGGCTGGACGTTGTGCAGCAGGAGATTGTATCAGTAAGCGCAGGACAGGATCGCCACTCGGTTCGGCTCGCAACCGGTGAAGTTTTCGAGTCTGACGCCCTGATCCTCGCCGCCGGGGGCTCCGTGCGAAAACTCGGCATCCCCGGTGAGGCCGAATATCTCGGAAGCGGTGTTTCTTACTGCGCCACCTGCGACGGGTTCTTCTTCAGGGACAAGACCGTTGTGGTTGTCGGAGGCGGCGACACAGCCGTCGAGGAGGCTCTCTACCTGGCGAAACTCACCAGGAAGGTATACCTTGTTCACAGACGGAACTCGCTGCGGGCAAGCAAGCTGCTCCAGAACCGTCTTATCAGTGATCCCAGGATCGCGGTGATCTGGAACACGGTCATCACTGAAATCAAAGGTGACGGTAAAACCGTTGAAGCTGTCGTATACGAGGATGCCGACACCGGGGAGAAGGGAGAATTCCCGACGGACGGCGTCTTCATCTTTGTGGGATATTCTCCCAATAATAAATTGATACCACTTGAGGTCCGGATGAACGAGCAGGGCTTCGTCATCACAGATGATAAGTGTGCCACGAATGTGCCGGGCATATTTGCGGCAGGTGATCTGCGGCAGAAGTTCGCCAACCAGATAGTGGTGGCTGCAGCCGACGGATGTATAGCGGCACTGGCCGCCGCGCATTATGTAGAGGAGCGCAAGGGCTAGGCCGCCTCGTCCTGACGTAGCCCTGGCCGGCCGGGGGGGCCGAACTTGATCGTCCTCTCATCAGTTGAAGAAGGCCTCTCCACTGCACTGTAAATACTCCCAGCCGGGTTCCGCGGTATTTTTCAAGTTGCGCAATTAATTGACAAAGCAACTTCTTTATTATATTATGATGAGAGGGGAAGTGCGCAGCTTGCGCAATTCTGAAGGGCATATAACAACCGAAAGGAGAGACGAGAGATGATACGTGCAAAGTATATAATGTGTCAGAGGACGGCGGTAAAAAAAGACATGCCGGGGAGGGAGGTTGTCTTCAAGCTGATGGCGACAGGCTGCCCGGGTCTTCCCGTAATCAACGACCAGCAGGAAGTCGTGGGTGTCGTAACCATGTGTGATATTCTCAAGGCAGCCAAGGAGACCGGCGACGAAATGAACACTATTACGGCTGAGAAGGTGATGTCCAAGGTGCCGGTGACCGCAGACCCCGAGACTTCTATCGAAGATCTTTCGAAGATGATGGTCGAGAACAATTATTCTGTTATTCCCATAGTCAAAGGGAAGAAACTGCTCGGAGTAGTAAGCGGCAGGGAAATAGTCGATACTTACGTAGAACCCCATCTCTACACCTTTTTCGAAGAATAGGGATATGCCCCCCCTGCCGTCCGGCAAGGGGGGTAAACTCCACCCGCTTTTTTTTATAAACCGGCGAAGAGCCCGGCGCTATAAAGGTCTTAGCGCAGAGCCCTCAAGATTCAGTGTCCATCCGTGTTGATACGTGGTCAAACCGCTTTTTTAGGGAATTCCGGCTGAATCCGGCATGACCGGCGCAAAAAAAATCTTGCCCTCTGTTGCCGCATAATGTTATCCTTTGGTCGGGTGATCATAATCCTGCTTTCGGCTGTTCTTTAAAGCCGGAGAGGGAATCTGGCTGTTGGTTTGTTTTACGCGGTTCCTGCAACCATGCTTTCAAATATACTGAGCGCAAGCGTTATAGGCATCGAGGCCCACAGGGTTGAGGTAGAGGTTGACATCTCTTCGCGGGGGCTGCCTCACTTCTCGATGGTGGGGCTCCCTGATGCGGCAGTGAAGGAAAGCCGCGACAGGGTCAGGGCCGCCCTGAAGAATATCGGGTTTAATTTCCCGCTCAAGCAGATCACCGTAAATCTCGCGCCCGCTGATCTTAAAAAGGAAGGATCAGCCTTCGACCTTCCCATCGCCGTGGGTATCATCGCATCCGAAGGCCTTATCGAGCCCGAGGCGTTTCAGGGTTACCTCTTTACGGGCGAACTGTCCCTCGACGGAAGAATAAAACCGGTCCGGGGGGCCCTCTCCATGGCGCTAATGGTCAGAGATACGGGGCTTCGGGGCCTTATACTGCCGATGGAAAATGCGCCCGAAGCGGCAGTAGTGGAGGGAGTAAGTGTCTTCGGGATGAAGAGCCTTCCGGATGTAGTGGACTTTCTGAAGGATGTCACGGAGCCCATGCCCTTTAGAACCGATATACCTGAAATAATGAAAAACCTCTCTGTCTACGAGGACGATTTTTCCGAAGTGAAGGGACAGGAGCACGCAAAAAGGGCGCTGGAGGTGGCCGCTGCAGGAGGTCACAATGTTCTTCTCCTGGGTCCTCCCGGGTCCGGCAAAACCATGCTTTCAAAACGCCTTCCCACCATCCTCCCGGACATGACGTTCGATGAGGCGCTTGAGACAACGAGGATCCACAGCATAGCCGGAATGCTGAGGGAAAGTCAGTCACTCCTGGCCACAAGGCCTTTCAGGGCTCCCCATCACACGATTTCCGATGTCGCGCTGATAGGAGGCGGCCAGATACCCAAACCGGGCGAGGTGAGTCTTGCCCACCATGGAGTGCTGTTCCTCGACGAAATCCCCGAGTTCAAGCGGAATGTCCTCGAGGTCTTGAGGCAGCCGCTCGAAAACGGGGAAGTAACGGTCTCCAGGGCAGTGGCCTCGATCACCTATCCCGCATCTTTTATGCTCGTCAGCGCAATGAACCCCTGTCCATGCGGATACTTCTCGGATCCGCGCCATCAGTGCACATGCACAACGGGGCAGATCTACCGTTACAGGA
>JBJKOV010000301.1:0-2692 GCA_046707105.1 Thermodesulfovibrionales bacterium | reverse complement strand
GACAGGGGATGATAGATCATGGGTTTATCGTAAATCGGCAAAAGCTGCTTGCATACCGATATGGTGATCGGGTACAAGCGGGTCCCGCTGCCCCCGGCGAGTATTATTCCTTTCATTTAAGAATCTCCCTTTCCATCTGTCGCTGACTGGAACCTATCTCAAATCCTCTTTTTGGATAAATCCGTCACCCTCGCGAAGGCGGGGGTCCATTTTAACCCTTCGAAAACATGGATTCCCGTCTGCACGGGAATGACGTTCACTATTCACTATTCACTATTCACTTCTCATCGTTTCCTTCCGCTCCTCAGCTTGATCGTCTCCGGTAGGCGTCAGGTCCTGCAAGCCTGGAAGCCAACATAAAACCGGCAATCTTACTACGGGCTTATCCCCATTGACTTCTTGATTTGGTCGAGGTAATTCCTGACGTCCTCAAGCCTTGACAAAGTATTTTTACAGATAAACTCACTCTCTATTTTCTCGTAATCATGCGCCAGGAAATTTCTGAAGCCGGCAATCTTAGCAAAGGCATAAGAGAATGCAGGCTCCAGTATCCCTTTTTCTCCTAATATATCGAAGGCATCCTGATAAGACTGGGGGAACCTGAGATTCTTCTTTCTGATAACCATCTCGGCAAGGGATATACAGGAATCCGCCGGCAAATACAGGTAATAAAGGAGAGCTCCCCGATAAACCGGGTCCATCTCAAAACGTTCCATGCAATCGTCTTTTATCCGTTCAATAAGGGACAGATATTCCGTGATTCTTCCTATCTTCTGATATATTCTTTCCATCACATACCCATAACGGCAGCACGCTGATCCCTGAAATCAATCGCCCGATGGAGAATCTCAAGCTCGAATTCTTCACGACGGTCAGGGTCTCTGTCATACAGAATAACGCCGTGCCTTACCACGTCTTCGATTATAATCAGATTGCTCGCCGAGTTCAGAACAAGCAAGTCGACATCGTTTGATTTCAGCGCCCTGCAGATGTCGGCATACAGAGAAAGACGGGTCTCAAAGAATGTCTCTCTCTTTCCTCCGCCAAGGTAGACTGCTATGTCGACATCGCTGAGAGGATCCGCTTCTCCCGTGGCTAAGGAACCGAAAAGATAGGCGAATATCAGCTTCTCGCGATATTTTTCAAATACCGGGGAAAGTGCACTCCTCATGGAATCAATCATGTTCGTCATGGACTTTTATACACACATTATATCACGTCAACAGTGATCGTCTTTATCAGAAGTTATTAACAGTTTCATAATAGTCTGTACGTTTTGGTCGTCATTCCCGCGAAGGCGGGAATCCAATTTAACCGGGAATGGATGCCCGATTAAGGTCCTCGGGCATGACGAATAAGACTATGAAATCTGTGAATATTATTATTAGACTGTTAATAAGCAGCCGGTCCTCCCTAAAAAGGCAAGCATAGGGCATAGAGCATGGAGCAAGAAGGTTTTTACTATCATTAGAACCTATCTTGAAATTGAAATATTATGATATCCGCTTTTTGTGTCATTCCGGCTTGTCCGGAATCTTTCTTTGTTTTCGGAAGGATTCCCGACCTGCCTGCCGGCAGGCAGGCGCGCTTGGCTTCCGGGAATGACAGTCTTGAACCGGGAACCAATTTTTAGATAGATTCTATTTACTATTCACCATTCACTTTTCACTATTCACTATTTTGACGCGAAACTGCCGATGATCCCCAATAATTCTTCGGTTTTCTCCCTCATCAACCCAACATCCCCCCTCGACTCCACATTGAGCCTCAAGACCGGCTCTGTATTCGAGGAACGCAGGTTGAACCGCCAACAGGAGAATTCCATGCTCAATCCGTCGGTGTAATCGACCGAGGACGACTCTTTCTCATATTCTTCCTTAATCCGGCTCAATACCGCGCCGCTTTCTTTGACCGTCCGGTTGATCTCGCCGCTGGCCGGGAACATCAGCATCCTTTCACCCACCAGTTCGGACATAGGCTTGCCTGTCACGGCCATGATTTCAAGCACCAGAAGCCACGGTATCATGCCGCTGTCGCAATAGGCAAATTCACGGAAATAATGATGAGCGCTCATCTCTCCGCCGTAAACGGCATCCTCCAGGCGCATCCTCTCTTTTATGAAGGCATGTCCTGTCTTGCTCATAACCGGCAACCCGCCGGCACTTCTGACCATGTCGATAGTGTTCCATATAAGGCGTGGGTCGTGGATGATCCTGGCTCCCGGGTTCTTTGCAAGAAGCGAGGCGGCAAGAAGCCCAACAATATAGTAGCCCTCGATGAATTTCCCGTTTTCATCGAAGAAGAAACATCTGTCAAAATCCCCGTCCCAGGCGATCCCGATATCGGCTTTATTGTCGAGGACCGCCCGCATGGTAACATCCCTGTTCTCAGGAAGAAGGGGGTTTGGTATGCCATTGGGAAAATCACCGTCCGGCTTATGATAGATTTTTATAAATTCAAAAGGAAGCCGCTTTTCCAAAAGGTCTATCACCTTCCCTGCGCAGCCGTTCCCCGCGTTCACGACCACTTTGTATGGACGCATTTTTTGGGGGTCGATATAACCAAGGAGATGGTCCGAATACTTCCCCTGAATACCCAAAGAACTCACACACCCCTTGCTTCCTGTCGCCTTGAAGCCCTTTCGGAGCACAAGCTCTCTGATAGCATTAAGACCGCTGTCTCCGCTGACAGG
>JBJKOV010000300.1:0-3739 GCA_046707105.1 Thermodesulfovibrionales bacterium | reverse complement strand
CGACCTTCTTCTCGAAGTCAGTGATCTGCTTCCTCAAAAGCTCACTTATCTCGTCTACTTTAATCTCCATCTCTTTCACCCCTTTATAAGCTCATCTTTCAAAAGCCGAAGCTGGCCTTTAACGCTGGTGTCGTACATCGTGCTGCCTACCTTGACCAGCACGCCGCCAAGCAGGGACGGATCCATGACAAACTCAATGTCGACGTCCTTGTCTATCAGCCCCTTCAGTGAATCCTTCAGGCGCCTTTCATAATCACCGGTGATCTCCACAGGCGAAATGACGACGGCCTTCGCCCGCTTTTTCTTTTCGAGATAGATAGCCGTCGCTATCTTTATGATCTGGGAAAGAGCGGCTATCGCCTTGATTTCGGAAACATGAACGACAAATTTAGTAACCGTCTCCGACAGCTTCGCCTTTTCCGCGACCTGCCTCAGCGCCTTCGCTCTTTCCTCTGCGGTAAACCCGGGATTTACGAGAACACTCCTGAACTCCCTGCTTTCCTCCATCAGCTTCTCGATCACCGAAAGCTCGGCGATCGCCCTCGGGGCGTCCTCCAGTCCGACTGCGCTGATCAATGTTTTTGCATATTTTTTGGCTTCTTTTACCGGTTTCACTTTTTACCCTCTATTTTTGCGACCGACTCTTCCAGCAGCTTCATCTGCTGTTCCTTGGTCAATTTCTCCCTGAGTTTCTTCTCGGCGAGCTCCATGGCGATTTCCACCGCCTCGTCCCGTATAGACGACTTAGCCTGCCTCACCTCGAAGTCTATATTGGTCTTCGCCTGTTCCAGGATCCTTTCCTTCATCCGCTCGCCCTCTTCGATGAGCCTCTCCTTCTCTTTTTCGCCTGAGATTCTTGCGGACGCCACGATCTCTTCAATCTCCTTGTCCTTCACCTTGAGCCTCTCCTCCACCTGGGCGAGGGCCTTCTGGGCAAGCTCTTTGGCCTGGCGGGCCTCGTTCAGGCTCTGCTCGATAAGCTCCGTCCGCTTTTTGAAATACCCTTTGATGTCCATCTTCTTTGCCAGGTAGACCATCACGAAAACGAGTACCAGGAAATTGACAGCGGGCCAGACATATTCCCTGAAAACAGATCCCTGCGCCTCCCCGCCCTCGCTTCCGAAGGCGATGGAAACGAACATGAGCGACATGACAAAGACCAGGGGAAGAGCGTAAATAACCGCCGAACTTATTCTCTTTGACTTCAGGTTCTTCATTTCTGACTTCTGACCTTTCTTCATTACGCCTCTACCAGCTTTCTGACTATTTCTTCCGAAAACTTTTCAACGTCCGCCCTGAGGGCCTGCCTGGCCTTGGCGACTTCTCCCTTTAGCTCCTCTCTCGCCTTCTGGAGCATGGCAGCGGAACCTGCCTCCGCCTCGGTGAGAAACGTCTTCTGCATTCCCAACCCATCTGCTCTCATCGACTCGAAGATCTCCTTGGCCTTGGCCCTGGACCCCATGATTTCCCTGTTCATCTTCTCGATCCCTTCTTCTTTCCTCTGGTCCATCTCCTTCGCGGCATCCAGCGCGCCTTTGACGGTGTTTTCCCTCTCCGCGAAGATCTTGAGAAGGGGCTTGTAAAGGATAATATTGAGAATGAAAATCAATGCCAGGAAATTTATGGTGAGGACAATAAACCAGTTCAGATGAATATCGAGCATCGTAACCTCTTCGTCACTGAGATTTTTTTGTTCGAAAACGTACGAAGATTATCACAGCGGGGAAAACTTTGTCAAGCCATTTTGTTTTTAGAAATAAGAGGTTATCTAAGAATTATCTATAGGTCGATAAGTTATCTTTATTAGCCCCCAAATCAGGGTCCGGCAGCGGATGGTTATTCCCGTTCTCCCATCGAAGGAGATACCAGTGCTTTTATGGTCAAGCCCTGGACCAGGATCGAGAACAATACGACGCTGTAGGTCATGGTTATAACGACGTCCCTCTCCGGGCCGTGAGGCAGGGACAACGCCAGGGCAACGGCTATGCCGCCCCGCAGGCCTCCCCAGGTCATAACCTTGAGGGTGCCCGCAGGAAGCTTGCTCCGAAACCGGATCAGAGACAAGGGTATCCCGACAGAGACCAGCCGGGCGATCAGCGCCACGAGGACGGCAACTGCCCCACCTATCAGATAGCGGCCCGTCAGTGTCACCACCAGCAGTTCAAGCCCGATCATTACAAAGAGCAGGGAGTTGAGGACCACGTCGACAAGCTCCCAGAACATATCGAGATTGTGGCGGGTCTTTTCGGACATCGCAAATTTCCGCCCGCGGTTTCCGATCAACAGCCCGGCGACCACGATAGTGATCGGTCCCGAGGTGTGGACCGCCGCGGCAAGCGCATATCCTCCGGTCACCAGAGCCAGGGTGACAAGGACTTCCACCTGATAATTGTCTATGCTCTTCAAAACGCCGTATGCCAGCCACCCCAGCAGAAGCCCCAGGACAAAGCCGCCTATCGCTTCTTCGACAAAAAGGAGCAAAGCCCCCTGAAAGGACGCCGCCTGCTCCCCGGAAGCGATGCCCGCCAGAATTACGAATACGACCACACCCACCCCGTCATTGAATAAAGACTCGCCGGAAATTATTATTTCCAGACTCTTCGGCGCTCCGGATTTCCTCAGGATACCGAGGACAGCGATCGGATCGGTGGGCGAAATAAGCGCCCCGAAGAGCAGACTTGTTATGAACCGCAGGTTGAGGCCCAGCCACCCTGAAACGAAATATATGGCTGTGCCGGTCACCAGGGTGGAGATAACGACTCCCGCGGTCGCAAATATGCCTATCTCCCATTTGCGTTTCAGCAACTCCTCACTGTCGACGTGCAGGGCCCCGGCGAAAAGCAGGAAGCCGAGCATTCCAACCATCAACGACTTATTGAAGTCGATGTTCTGCAGGAAGAGCTTCCAGTGGGCCTCGATGCCCAAAGTTGAGGGGAACAGCCGTCCGACGGTAACGAGTCCGAGGGACATCAGAATCGAGATCAACATCAGACCGATGGTGTTGGGAAGCCTGATGAACCGGTGGTTCAGATAGCCGAAGAAGGCCGAAAGCGTTATGAGAATCGCCGCAATATTGAATAAATTCATCTTCCCCCCTGCCGTTTATACCGAAAAGAGCTGCCCTTAAATGCGCATATTGCAGATAAATGCTGCACAAAATAACATGAACCATTGCAATAAGTCACCGCAGAGACTCAGAGGGCGCAGGGAGTATAATTATATATTTCTGCTGAGAGGGCAGAAATATATAAACTGCCATGAGGAGAGTTTTTTTGTTTTCCGGCCTCTCACCGGAAAACAAAAACAACTGAATCTCTGCGAACTCTGCGTCTCTGCGGTAAAATTCCCTTTGGTTTCGACTTCGCTGGATTAGGGAATATTATACGTCTTTTGGCATGCGAAGTGGAGCCGGCTTTTTCCATTCATGACTGTCATCTGCCTTGACCCCTCCGGGGGGAGTGGACTAGAATTATTGATAATGCGTCGTGTATATCGTGTATATTCGCAATATCTAATGGCTCATCGAAGGTCCTGCACCCGGCAAGAAATCTGCATCTGATGGAAAATCTATCCCTCGAACTGCTCGAATTCGACAAACTGCTCGCCGTTATTTCAGACATGGCCGGCAGCGAGGCGTCCCGGAAGCGGGTACTCGAAGTCCTTCCCCTTGACAGCATGGAAGATGTCCTGGCACGTCAAAGGCTGATAGGTGAAATCATGAGGATGTCCCAGGAGGGCA
>JBJKOV010000299.1:0-9638 GCA_046707105.1 Thermodesulfovibrionales bacterium | reverse complement strand
CTTCCCGTGGTCTACGTGACCTATCGTTCCTACGTTGCAATGAGGCTTCGTCCTCTCAAATTTTGCCTTTGCCATTTTATCACCTTCCTTTATTGCTGTGAGGGCAGTATCATCCTGCCTCTGCGTTTATTCGCCCTTAACTTTGGCTATAATTGCTTCCGATATACTCTTCGGAACTTCGTCGTAATGCGCAAACTGCATTGTATAGGTCGCCCTTCCCTGGGTCCTGGATCTCAGATCCGTGGCATACCCGAACATTTCCGAGAGAGGCACCTGCGCCTTGATAATCTGCGCCTTTCCCCTTTTTTCCATGCTCTGTATCTTCCCTCTCCGGGAATTCAGATCTCCTATAACGTCACCCATATATTCTTCGGGCGTCACAACTTCAACGTTCATTATGGGCTCAAGCAGTACCGGTTTCGCCTTTCTCGCCGCCTCTTTGAATGCCATGGATCCGGCTATCTTGAAGGCCATTTCCGAGGAGTCGACTTCATGATACGAACCGTCATAAAGGGTCGCTTTCACATCAACGACGGGATAGCCGGCCAATATTCCGTTCTCCCCCGCCTCCCTTATACCCTTTTCAACAGCGTTGAAATACTCTCTCGGTACGGCTCCGCCCACCACCTTGCTCTCGAACCCGAAACCCTTCCCCGGCTCCTGAGGCTCAAGCTCTATATATACATGCCCGTATTGTCCGCGACCGCCGCTCTGCCTGACGAACTTGCCTTCAGCTTTCGAGGCGGCCTTCACCGTCTCTCTGTATGCAACCTGGGGCTTGCCGACGTTCGCCCCGACCTTGAATTCCCTGAGCAGCCTGTCGACGATTATTTCAAGATGCAGTTCGCCCATCCCGGAAATGATCGTCTGACCCGTTTCTTCGTTGGTCGCCACCCGGAACGAGGGATCTTCCTGCGTCAGCTTCGCCAGAGACTGACCGAGTTTCTCCTGGTCAACCTTTGTCTTCGGCTCTATCGCTACGGAGATAACCGGCTCCGGAAATTCCATCGCTTCCAGTATCACAGGCTTCTTGTCGTCGCTGAGAGTGTCTCCCGTGAGAGTGCTCTTCAACCCGACGGCGGCGGCTATGTCTCCAGCGGAAACTTCCTTGATATCTTCCCTCTTGTTAGCATGCATCTTGAGAAGCCGGCCGACCCTCTCCTTTGTTCCCTTGGTGGAATTAAAAACGTAGGAGCCCGCCGTCATTACGCCGGAATACACTCTCAAGAATGTCAGCTGACCTACGAAGGGGTCTGTCATGACCTTGAAAGCCAGTGCCGCGAAGGGCTCTGCGTCGTCGGCTTTTCTAACTTCTTCCTCACCCGTGTCGGCGTTCTTCCCGCTTACCGGCGGGACATCGCACGGGGCCGGGAGGTAATCGATAATGGCATCAAGAAGCTGCTGAACACCCTTGTTCTTGAAAGCCGTGCCGCAGAAAACAGGCGTCAGCTTCATTTCCAGCGTGCCCTTTCTCAATGCCGACTTTATCTCTTCACCGGTTATCGTTTCACCGTTAAGATATTTTTCCATCAATTTATCGTCCACATCCGAAAGGGCCTCGATCATCTTTTCCCTGTATTCTTTCGCCTGCGGCATGAGATCATCGGGGATATCGCCTTCCACATACTTGGCACCGAGCGTTTCATCATCATAATACAGGGCCTTCATATCGATGAGGTCGATAGGCCCCCTGAAATTATCCTCCGCGCCTATAGGAAGCTGGACCGGGACGGGACGCGCTCCCAATCTCTCCACCATACTGCCGACGCTCATATAGAAATCAGCCCCCATCCTGTCCATTTTATTCATAAATGCGATTCTGGGCACCCGATATTTGTCCGCCTGCCTCCAGACCGTCTCCGACTGGGGCTCAACACCGGACACCGAATCGAATACCGCCACCGCCCCATCAAGCACTCTCAGGGATCTCTCCACCTCGACAGTGAAGTCGACATGACCGGGCGTGTCGATTATGTTTATCTTGTTTTCTTTCCAGAAACACGTAGTCGCGGCGGAGGTTATGGTAATGCCTCTTTCCTGCTCCTGCACCATCCAGTCCATCACGGCCGTACCCTCATGGACTTCACCGATCTTGTAAGTCACGCCGGTATAATAGAGGATCCTTTCCGTGGTCGTAGTTTTCCCGGCGTCTATATGAGCCATAATTCCAATATTTCGGGTTTTTTCCAGCGGAAATCTTGACAAGTCTTTTCTCCTCTATTCTCTCTACCATCTATAATGGGCAAAAGCCTTATTAGCCTCGGCCATCTTATGGGTGTCTTCTTTCTTCTTGAAGGAGGATCCGGTATTGTTAAAAGCGTCCATCAACTCCCCTGCCAACCGCTCCTTCATCGTCTTCTCGCCTCTGCCCCTCGCATAGCTTATAAGCCATCTGGAGGCTAGCGCCATCCGGCGCTGGGGCCTTATCTCTACCGGAACCTGGTAAGTCGCTCCGCCCACTCGTCTGGGCTTCACCTCGACGGCAGGCTTGACATTTTCGAGGGCGGCCTTGAAGACCTTGAGCGGGTCGTTCCCGGTCTTCTCCCTTATTATGTCGAACGCGCCGTAACAGATGCTTTCGGCGGTCGCTTTCTTGCCGTCCTGCATTATGGCTACCATGAATTTACTTACAACCTTGCTGTTGTATTTCGGATCCGGCAACACTTCTCTTTTTTCTGCTACTCTTCTTCTGGGCATTATATACTCCGCTTATTTAGGCTTTTTCGTTCCATATTTCGACCTGCCGCGCCGCCTGTCGTTCACCCCGGTCGAATCGAGCGTTCCTCTTATAATATGGTATCTTACGCCAGGAAGGTCCTTTATCCTGCCGCCCCTTATCATAACTATCGAGTGTTCCTGGAGGTTATGCCCTATCCCCGGGATGTAGGCCGTCACTTCCATCGCATTCGTCAGTCTGACCCTCGCCACCTTCCTCAACGCGGAGTTCGGCTTTTTCGGTGTGGTGGTATAAACCCTGACGCATACACCCCTTTTCTGAGGGCACGACTTAAGAGCAGGGCTCTTCGTCTTCCTCAACACACTCTCACGGCCGTTTCTTACTAACTGTGCTATCGTGGGCACTTTTCCTCCAAAAAAAAATTAAGAATCGTTTAAATCACTTTTCTCTGAGAAAAACCTTACAACTTTACCAGAGAAAGTTTTTTTTGTCAAGCTTTTCGCAGGCAGATTTTTGAAAAATTAACTACCTCAAAAAAACTTCTCACCGGAAACCGTCACGGAAGTAAACATGATACCATATCCTATCCGTTTTGTACACTACTTTTTACTCTTTATGTAACAATTCAGTCATCCACTGCCGAGAGGAAGAGACATTGCGGGCAGGCCGGGATCACAAATCCCGGAATAAGGCGCCTTTTCCCGCCGTTCCCGCAAGAGAAACGCATCGGAAATCCCGCTGCGACATTCTTGCGACGGAGCACTCAGTGCCTGAACGCTCTTTGCCCCGTAAAGACCATTGCTACCCCGGACTCGTTGCACGCCTCAATCACCTCGAAGTCCCTCTCGGAACCGCCCGGCTGGACCACCGACGCAACTCCCTCCTTTATCCCGACATCTACACCGTCCCTGAAGGGGAAGAAAGCGTCTGAGACCATTGTCGAGCCTGCAAGTCCTCCCCTGTCCCTTTTCGTTTCTTCATCGATTTCACGCAGGGCCGCAGGGTCTTTCCTGCCATGCGCCGCCTCCAGTTCGAAGGTCTTATACGGTACGCCGTGCCTGCTGAAACAGAGAGCATCGGCGTATTTCGTATAGGCCTTGAAAACGGCTATCTCGGCAACTCCGACCCGGTCCTGTTCGCCGGTGCCTATTCCGACAGTCGCTCCGCCCTTCACGTATATGACCGAATTTGATGTAATCCCCTGTTCGACGTTCCACCCGAAGAGCATGTCCTCGAAATCTTTTTCAGTCGGCTGCCTCGTTATCGCGTATTCCTTGCCTTTATAAACTGTCTGGGCCGGGAGGAAGTCCTCCTTCGTCTTTATTCTGTTTACCGGAGACTGCTGAACAATGATGCCCCCGTCTATCAGGCATTTAAAATCTACGAACCGGGAGGACCTGTAATGTTCGAGCCGGTTTATCTTATTGACCCTGACGATCCTGAGATTTTTTCTCTTCGCGAGTATGTCAACAACCCCTTCATCAAAATCCGGGGCCCCTACGACCTCGAGATAATTCCCGCCGACCATCTCCGCCGTCTCCTTGTCCATCGCCCTGTTGACGACAAGACAGCCACCGAAGGCGGCTATCCTGTCGGCCATATTTGCGCGGCCATAGGCTTCCGCTACGGTCTTGCCGCAAGCCACACCACAGGGGTTGTTGTGTTTCATAATGCTTGCCGCCGGTCGGTCGGAAAGGAATTTTATGATATTGAGGGCATTGTCCAGGTCGGTCAGGTTGGTCTTGCCGGGGTGTTTTCCCGCCTGGATCATATCTTCCTCACTGATGCTGCTGACAAGCCCGTTCCCGGGCTCTATGTATTTACAGTCGCCGAGAATCAAATTGCCGTTGACAAGCTCGAACAGCGCCGCCTGCTGGTCAGGGTTTTCGCCATATCTCAGCCCTTTCTCGATAACTTCTCCTGTCTTTGCATCCGGGATCTTCCATGTTCTCTTCCTGTATACCAGGGTCTGTTCGCCAAACTTTATCGTCATCTCCCCGGGAAAATCGTCATCCATTATCGTCCTGTACATCTTTTTCAGCTCAGACATGGCGTATCTCCTTAATTATTACTGTAGTTTTTGGAAACTTATCCGTAAATACTGAATTGCCGGCCGTCCGGTAATTAATGCGTAAGACAATGATACCAGAATGGGGGGGAAGGAGGAAACCCTTCAAAAATGATCCCTTTTTCAGCGGCATCCCGCAAACTCCCATTTCGCGATGCGTTGCTGCCATTGTGTTAAAATACCTTTCTGGCGGCTCCGGAACAAAAATTCACCGCCGTAACCGCCGGCAAAAGCTCATAATTACGATAATGGAGAAGCCATGAAAAATATTGCCAACTTCCTGTTCGAGGCGGGGATGCTGAAACGCACCCCGCGGACCGGGTTTCAGTTCCTCGGCTCGGGAGCCGAGTCTGTGGCCGAACATATATTCAGAACCGTATACATCGGATATGCGCTTGGACGCCTTGCAGACAATGTCGACACCGACAGGGTTATCAAGATGTGCCTTTTTCATGACCTGCCGGAGGCACGTACAGGCGACCTTAATTATGTGAACAAGAAATACGTGAAGGTCGATGTTGATAAGGCTGTCAACGACCTCGCCGTTACAGTACCTTTCGGCGACGAGATAAAAGAGCTCGTTACTGAATTCGAAAAAGAAGAGAGCTTTGAGGCACAACTCGCCCATGATGCGGATCAGATCGAGCTGATCCTGGCGCTGAAAGAATACAAGGATCTCGGCAATACATACGCCGATGAGTGGCTCGACTTCGCAATGAAGAGGCTTAAAACGGACATCGCCCGCGACCTGGCGGAAACGGTCCTTGAAACCGACTCCTCCCTCTGGTGGTTCTCGGACAAGAGCAACTGGTGGGTAACAGGTAAAGAATAGGGCAAACAGAGCTGCTTGGGGCTTCGGTGACTTTCCCCGTCAGTATGCGAGGGCAGAACGGTCCATCTGGCCCGGGGCAGCCATATTACGGCATCTCGATTAGGGAAAAGTGCGGCTATCATCAGGCAATTCCCCCCGGCGAATGACGTCGCTGGTATGCCTGGCGATCATGAGTTCTTCGTTTGTTTTCATGACCCTCACGGTGACCGGCGTCCCTTCTTTCGATATGACCGCCGCGCCCGCATTGTTCCTCTCCTCATCCAGTCCAATGCCGAGATACTCCATATTTTCACAGATTCTACGCCGCACCTCCGGCGAATTCTCACCGATGCCGGCGGTAAAGACAAGGGTATCGAGCCCGCCGAGGACCGCGGAAAGAGCCCCGAGGAACTTTTTTGCCTGGTAACAGAAAAGAGCGACAGCCTCAGCTGCGTTACTGTCAACAGTCTCCCTTTTCAGAAGGTCCTTCATGTCCGGGCTTGAGCCGGACAGGCCTGCCAGCCCCGCCTGCCGGTTTATTAGATCATTCAGGGTCGAAGAGTCATATCCCAGTTCGCTGATGAGGTAAAGGAGAACCCCCGGGTCAAGGTCCCCTGAGCGGCTGCTCATCATGAGTCCGCCTGCCGGCGTAAATCCCATCGTCGTATCGACCCCTTTTCCGCCGTTGACGGCAGCCATGCTTGCCCCGTTGCCGAGGTGAGCTATCACGATGCGCCTCCGCGCGGCCTCTTCGCCTGTTTCGCCTGGTAACTCCCTCATTATGTATTCATATGACAGGCCATGAAAGCCATAGCGGAGGACACCCTTGTTCAAGATGTGACGGGGCAGGGGAAGCAGTTGGGCTGTCACCGGCATAGTGCGGTGAAAGGCGGTGTCAAAACAGGCGACCTGTCTCAGAACCGGGGAAAAACGGCTCACGGCGTCTATTGCCTTTATCTCGTGCGGCAGATGATCGGGGGCGAGGGGGAGCAGTTCCCTCAGTGATGACATAAGGTCCGGCCCGATCAGGTGGGGCTCGACATAACCGGTGCCTCCGTGCACAATACGGTGCCCTACCGCGTCAAGCTCCCGTCCATCTTCCCTGTCCCTCAGCCATTCAAAAACCATCTTCAATGCCGAATCGTGGTCAGAGAGGTCCACGCGCTGACCGACAAGAGTATTACCGGAACTGTCTGAGATATGGAATGATCCGTCCTGTAGGCCTATTCTTTCCATCCGGATGGAAAGCAGCATGTCTTCGGACGGCCCCATGCGGTAAAGGGCGAGTTTCAGGCTCGAAGAGCCGCTGTTGACAGTCAATATGCGAAAAGGCTTTTTATCAGCCATCGGGTGACCCTCCTCGGAGCAGACTCTGCATGGGCTGTCTGCTTTTCATGGTATCACCTAAAGCAAAACCCCGCAACGGTCGAACAGGGCTTCCATACGGCAGACAAATCTGACAGGCTGCTGAAAAAGTCTCGTGGCCGTACTTAAATGCCGTCATACCCGCGGAGGCGGGTATCCAAACTACCCGGAATAATTGGATTCCCGTCTGCACGGGAATGACGAAAAAAGGCTAAAAGTACCTTTTTCAGCACCCTGCTAATTTACACTGAGGTTGCCCAGTGCGCCATGCACAAACTCACCGAACGGGTATGCACGCGGTTTCCGTGATCAGGATAACTTTTGCCGCCATATATGGGCTTTTTGGTCGCCCCCTTATTTGTGCTGCCGGCGCCAAATATACTTCTTCAGCTTCCGAGTATTGCCTTTATATGGGCGATGGACTTTCTCGCGAAACGCTCTTCTTCTTCGGGGTCGGGCTCCTCGGTCCCGTCCAGCCTCTTCACCACTTCTTCAGGTATTTCGGCAAGGAACCTGGACGGGCTGACCGCAAGGCTCTTACCGTACTTTATCCGGTTGCCGGCATAGGTTATGTATAATTCTTTCATCGCCCTCGTTATGCCGACATAGAAGAGCCTTCTCTCCTCCTCTATGGATCCGTCTCCTGCCGCAGATTTCTTGTGGGGGAGGATATCCTCCTCGACACCTGCTATGAAGACGACCGGGAATTCAAGCCCTTTAGCGGAGTGAAATGAGATGAGGGTCACGCCTCCTCCCGCCTTCTCATTCTTCTCCTGGAGCAGGTCAGTCAGGGCGAGAGTTTCGAGAAACCCGTGGAGCGAGGGCGCAGCATCCGCCGACTCGTAGCGGGAAAGAGAGCCGATAAAAGCGTCGAGATTCTCTATCTTCCTCATTGCCGCCTCCGGTGTCTTATATAGATCCCGGATGAAATCCCGGTAGTGTATCTCATCGGCAAGAGACCTGAATGCGTCTCCCATGCCGCCTTTCTTCCGGAAAGCTGACCTGTAATGATCGATCAACCCGGCAAGCGCCGCCGCGGAATGAGATGCACGCTCTCCAAACCCCTCTATTTCTCCGGCCCTCGCGAATGCTTCGCAAAGAGGAATAGAGTTCTCCATGGCGAACTTCGAGAGGCTCGCGAGGGCGGCCGTACCCAGACCTCTCCTGGGAACATTCGCGGCCCTCAGGAGGCTGAGATCGTCACTCGGGTTTGCGATGATCTTGAGATAAGCTGCCAGGTCCTTGATCTCCCTGTGTTCGAAGTAGCTCGTCCCGCCGACAACGGAGTAAGGGATTCTCAGCCTCCTGAGGTTCTCTTCGAAGAACTTGGAAAACAGGTTTGCCCTGTAAATAACCGCAAAATCCTCATAGGGGAGGTTTTTGTCGAACCTGATCATGGAAATCCTGTCCGCCACCCACTGCGCCTCATCGTCGCCTTCGGCCGCCTTGAAGATATGGACTTTCGGACCGGTCTTGCCCTCGGTCCAGAGCGTCTTTTCCATCCTCTTTTTGTTGTTCTTTATCACCGAGTTTGCCGCCTGAAGTATATGCTCTGACGAGCGGTAGTTCTGTTCGAGTTTTATTACGGTCGTGCCGGGGAAATCGGCCCCGAAACCGACCATGTTGCCTATGTGCGCGCCCCTCCATCCATAGATCGACTGGTCGTCGTCACCTACGACGCAGATGTTCTTCCTCTCCCCGGCGAGAAGCTTTATGAACTCATACTGAACACGGTTGGTGTCCTGGTACTCGTCGACCATGATATACCTGAACCTCTCCCTGTACCTTTCGATAACGGCGGGCTGTTCCCTGAAGATTTTGAGGGTAAGAAGCAGAAGGTCGTCGAAATCAAGGGCGTTCAGCGTCTTAAGTGCCTCATGATATTTCGGATAGAGGCTTTCCGTGACCTCGGACAGCTTGTCTTCGCCGGACAATCCTGCTGCGGCCGGCGGGGCGAAGTCGTTCTTAGTCCTGCTTATCCTTTCAAGGACCGATTCCACCTTGAAGCTCTTGTCGTAGAACCTTATGTCCGAAAGAATGTTTCTCAGGAGCGAAAGCTGCTCTGAGGTATCGTATATCGTGAAGTCCTTCCGGTAGCCGAGATGTCCTATCTCCCGCCGCAGGATCCTGAGACAGAGCGAGTGAAACGTCGAGATGACGGGAGATTCGTTTTTTCCACCTTTACGCATCGCGAGTACCCGCTCCTTCATCTCGCTGGCGGCCTTGTTCGTGAAAGTTACTGCCAGAACCGATGCCGGAGCAACTCCCTTGTGGAGGAGATACGCCGCCCTCATGGTAATAACCCTCGTCTTCCCGGAGCCCGCACCGGCCAGGATAAGCAGCGGCCCCTCGGTATGCAATACCGCTTCCTTTTGGCGTGGATTCAGCTTTGCTATTTCTCTGTCGATATCCATTATCCTTATTTCCCGGCCATATATTGTCTCTCCCGGATGCCCGCGTTTCTCCCATATTCAGAGTAAGGATTAACGCTAACAAGTGCGCATCGATGAAGACTGAAGCGAGAGGGCTATTTATCAGCAGCAGACTTGACGCCTGTCAAAGCCGCTGTAAGGAAGGCCTTTTCATGGCATTTCAGCCGCCCTGCGAACCTTTAAAATCCTTCATCATCAGGGTGAGCGAACTCTTATGCCCGGCCGTCTCCCCGTCTATCTCACGGGCGAGTTGATTATATTCCTCAACGTGGGTTTCGACTATAT
>JBJKOV010000298.1:0-2189 GCA_046707105.1 Thermodesulfovibrionales bacterium | reverse complement strand
AAAGATCTATTAAAAAGCCTGTAATGACAGGCCAGTATAGTTTGTTTTCTCTGTCAGGCAAAAGGCTCCCATCCAAAAGCGCCGAAATCACAGCGACCAGCTTTTCTATAAAATAAATCCCGCCCTGTCGTGTACATGAAGAATCAGATCCGCCTATTGGATAGGTGGGTGCCATAAAGGTGCCTTCAGGCTTTTGCCACTTGGGCAACATGCTCACCAGCACCTCACGCTGGCTCCCGAAAGATCTAATTTGCCGGATCAACTTTTTCATATATCACCTACAGGGCAGGAAACTCTGATTTCCTATCTATATTTATAACAGAACATTGTGCCTTTGAGCAAGAAAAAAGTCGGAAGAAGACAGGCGACCCGCAGCCCCTTCGGGAGTGCTCCCCCTTTGTTCCCGACAGGAAACGCTGAGTGTACCCTGCGCCGGATCCCGGAGCCCGGACGATTTGTCTTGTACAAAAGACGTTTTTTTTAATAAACTATGAGAAATGTTGCAGAGGCTTAGCAGGGGGCACACCTGAATTATTAACCAGGCAACAGAATATCCCAATCCGTCATCCTCGCTTGTCGGGGATCTTTCTTTGTTTTCGGATAGATTCCGGACAAGCCGGAATGACAAAGTTAAACTATTTGATTGCCGGTTTAATAAGATGGCAACCGAAAAAAACATAAAGAAATAATTCAACAAAAAGCAGATAAACCATTGTAAGTAAAAGAAATAGTATTGGGTAAGGTTAAGACGGTAACTGTCGGTTTTAACAGGAAGGAGGCCTTATATGTTTGGTCTGGGAATGCCTGAGCTTATTGTGATCCTTATCATCGTTGTTGTGCTTTTCGGGGGGGCGAGACTGCCGGAGATAGGCAAGGGGGTGGGGCAGGCTATCAAGAACTTCAAAAAAGCTACATCCGAACCCGATGAAATAGATGTAACGCCGAAAAAAAAGAATGTAGACAAGGACGAGGCTAAGGGTCAAGAAGAAAAAGATAAAGGTGAATAGAGGTCCTGTAGCCGAGATAGACCTTTCCGCCCTGCGGCACAACCTTGAGATTGTCAGGAAGACCGTCGGGAAAGTCCCCGTCATAGCCGTGGTCAAGGCCGACGCCTACGGTCACGGTTCCACTGAAATATCCGGAAAACTCATTGCTGCAGGCGTGTCATACCTCGCAGTCGCCTTCACCGGAGAAGCACGGACGCTGAGAGAAGCCGGAATAAAGTCCAGGATCCTGGTGCTCTTTGATACCTCCGATGCGGAGGATTACTTCCGCTACGACCTTATACCGGTTATCCATGACATTCAGACGGCGGCGGCACTTTCCAGGGAGGCTTTACGAAGGGGAATGAAGATCGCGGTTCACGTAAAAGTCGATACGGGCATGGGGAGGATAGGATTCCGGCCGGAGAGCGCGGTTTCAGATCTGGAAAAAGTCGCGGGAATGGGGGGGCTTGAAGTGGAAGGGCTTATGAGCCATTTTTCTGAGGCCGACCTTACGGACAAGACTTACGCTGACCTGCAGATCGGTATGTTCCGCAAGGTAAGGGCAGAGATCTCGGGAATATTAGGCCGGCCCGTCATGGCGCATATAGCAAACAGTGCGGCTGTGATTTCCCTGAAGGAAGCCTTCTTCGACGCGGTGAGGCCCGGTCTTATTCTATACGGGTATTCGCCCTGCAATGACGACCGTGGTCTCATACCGGTGATGAAGGTCAGGACACGCGTGCTTGCTGTCAGGCGTCTTCCCGCAGGGACCCCGGTCAGCTACGGAAGAACCTTCGTTACAAAGAGGGAAAGCAGGATAGCCGTCATCCCTGTCGGATATGCGGACGGATACAACCGTTTGTTTTCAAATAATTCGGAGATGCTTGTGCGCGGCAGGCGGGTTCCCGTGGCCGGAAGGGTCTGCATGGACCTGACCATGATAGATGTGACGGAGGTTGACGGGGTTTCGGAGGGAGACGAAGTTGTGATATTGGGCGGCCAGGGCGGAGATGTACTTACCGCCGTTGAGCTTTCATCCAGGATCAATAGCATTCCGTATGATATCCTGACATCTCTCGGCGGCAGGGCCCGGCGGGAATATGTGGAGGTCCGCTGACAGCGCAATGAACTATTCAACTTTAAAAAAGCATTTGGCTGCGGATCAACGCGGACTGACGCGGATTCCCGGGAACTTGAAGCTTT
>JBJKOV010000297.1:0-7670 GCA_046707105.1 Thermodesulfovibrionales bacterium | reverse complement strand
AGAGACAGCAAGGCGGTACGGCCTGCCCGACAGCGTCGTAGATACCGCAAAGGCGATGCTCGGCGGCATCAAGGTGGAGTTCGACAACCTCATCGCGGACCTGAACGAGAAAAGGGCGCGTTATGAGACTGCCCTCGATGATGTAGACCGGGAGAAAGAAGAGTTGGGGAAAAAAAGCAGGCTTCTTGAAGAGCGGCTGGCCGAGGCTGATGAACGTCAAAAGGAAATATTGGCCAAGTCTTACAGGGAAGCTGCCGACACCATCGCCGATATAAAGAGACAGATGCATGCGCTGATTGAAGAATTGAAGGTTAAGGAAAAGGAAAAAAGGCGCGAGGTCGTCAGGCAGGTCGAGGCGAAACAACGGGAGATTACCGAAAAACTGAGCAGGCTGGAAGAAGAGGAGACAGTCTCTCTATCGCCCGCAGATGTCAAGACGGGCGATACGGTATTCGTCCGCTCCCTTGGATATGATGCCGCCGTGGTTAGTGTGATGGGGCAGCAGGGCCGCGTAAGGGTGACAGCGGGCAACATGGAGATAGAGGTGCCTCTCTCGGACATCGCACGGAAGAAAGGAAAGACCCTTGAGAAAAAAACTCAGGCAGCCGGAGCGGAAGGGGCCGACGAAATAATCCCGACGAGCGTTAACCTCATCGGGATGAGAGTGGATGAGGCGCTGTCGCGGCTGGAACCTTTCCTTAATCATGTCTCTCTGGCCGGAATTCCGCAAGTCACCGTCATCCATGGCCTCGGCACGGGAATACTCTCCAGGGCGGTACGGGAACACCTTGAAGGACATCCCCTTGTGAAGCAATTCAGGCCCGGTGAAAGGTCCGAAGGCGGTCAAGGCGTCACCGTCGTTACAATGGCTTAGCCCGGATTATTCATGAAATGTGGTAGACACGAAAGGACATAGTGTTTTCCCTCATTCTCGCTTCGCTCCGAGGAACTTGCCCTCTTTATTATCAGAGACACACTGTATGAGCATAGGGCAAGTAAAGCCGCTCAAACACTATGCCCTTCCGGCATTCAGAAAAATTTGTGAATAAAGTGGCTCAAGCCTGAGAGGCAACAATATTCTGACCGGAGAACTAAGCCATTGGACATCCCTGGAAGAATTTTGAGAAATTTATTGCCGCTTTCGAGGAAAGTACAGTAACCGGCTTCAGTCTCCCTCAAACTCGGTAAGGGCAAAAAAGGAGTATCCCTTCTCCTTGAGTCTCTTTGATCCCCCCACGTCGGGCAGGTCGACTATGAAAGCCATCTCGCCCACAATGCCGCCGAGCTTTTCCACGAGGGCGGCTGCGGCAAGAGCGGTCCCGCCCGTCGCCAGCAGGTCGTCCACCAGAAGCACCCGCATTCCCTTCGCGATGGAATCCATATGCATCTCTATCGTATCGGTCCCGTATTCCAGTTCGTACTCGTGGCTTATCTTTTCGCCGGGAAGCTTGCCTTTCTTCCTCACCGGGACAAAGCCCTTCCCCAGCGTATAGGCCAGTGCGCCTCCTATGATGAATCCTCTCGACTCGATACCAACCACGATGTCGAACGGCATTTCGACATCGATATACCTCTGCGTCAGGGCGTCGATCACCAGTCTGAAGCCCACGGGGTCTTTGATCAGAGTTGTGATGTCCCGAAACATGATCCCTTTCTTCGGATAGTCGGGTATTGTCCGGATCCTGGATTTTATCGGCATTCGCTTCCTCCTATCTGCATTCGCATCCCGTATAGTCGATTCTGGAGATCGTTTTGATGAGAAGCTTCTTCACGTTCTCAGCATTCTTGTTCATGATCGACACAATCATCTCCCAGGTGACCGGCTCCTCGCCCTCTTTCCAGCAGTCGTAGTCGGTGGACATGGCAATCGTCTGATAGCAAAGACCGGCCTCTCTTGCGAGAGCAACTTCGGGGACAGTCGACATATTGATGACATCGGCTCCCAGCTTCCTGAACATGTGCGACTCGGCCTTCGTCGAAAACCTCGGACCCTCTATTGTCACGACCGTTCCCAGCGTATGGTGCTTCAGCTTCAGCTCCTTTGCAGTCTTCGCAAGCAATGAACGCAGCTTCCCGCAAAAAGGCTCGCTCATCGGCGTATGGATCACTTTCTCGTCATGAAAAGTCAGGGACCGATGCTTTGTGAAGTCTATGAACTGGTCGACAAACACAAGATCACCCGGCCTTATTCTTTCACGGAGGGAACCGACCGCGGTCGTGGCCAGGATATGCGTGCAACCTTCTTTCTTCAGGGCATGGATGTTGGCCCTGAAGTTGACTCCAGTGGGGTAGATTGAATGGTCCTTTCCGTGCCGGGCCAGGATCACCGTGTCCGTGCCGTGAATCTTCCCGATCGTAAGCGGCGAAGAAGGGCTCCCGTAAGGGGTCTTTACCCTTTTCTGCCTGACGTCCCTGATCATCCCGGGATCGTCCAGTCCCGATCCGCCGATGATGCCGACCTTTATCCCCGCCATGCTCTCTCCTTTACCACGTGAAGTGATCTAAAAGATAAATAACGAAAGAGATGAAAGTCAAGTATCGGGCATTGCATGCGTACGCATGCAATTGAAGTGAGCGTCCGGAACAACAGAGATCGGTAGCCGGAAGGGTCCCTATAACCCCTCAAACAGATTTTTCAGGATACCGAAACGGGACGATTTAACTTCCGCGGCGTTCAGTTCCGATGACTGCCGCAGTTCCTTTTCGCCGGTTTCCCCGGCGACCTGCACCGCCAGGCCCCTTATCGCTCTGTTCAGTTCCGAGTCCGGTTCGTAGGAGCTGAAAGGAACCCCCTTATTAAGGCACCTTATCGCTATATCATACGAATTGGGTATTATCGAGAAAATATCGCGGTTCAGCACCCTGGCCGCCTCCTCCAGGTCTATATCGCCTTTCTTATGGTACCTGTTGACAATCAGCTTCACCTTGTTCCGGGAAACCGACCGTTCGAAATAGGTGAGGTGTCTCCGCACGTTCTTGATGCCCGGAAGGCTGAGGACGAAAGGAAGAAGCAGAAGGTCTGACATTTCCACCGCCGTCATGGTCCTCTTGTCCAGAACGGTCTGTGTATCGATAACGACATAATCGAACATTTTCTTCAGCAGTTCCAGGACCTTCATGAGTTCAGCCGCCGATATTGACACGCCTTCTTCAACCCGGTGCGGCTCGGCCAGCACGAAGATTCCTGAATCATGCCTGCTTACGACGCTCTTGAGAAAATGCCTGTCGAGCCGGCTGATGTTGACTGTAACGTCGCTTATGTTGTAGGAAGGGCTCAGATTGAGAAAAGTGCTGACATCACCGGCGCTGAGATCAAGATCCACTAGGATCGTGGGTTTTCCCGTAACATTAAAAATGTTGGTCGCGAGGTTGATTGCCAGGGTGGTAACTCCCACCCCTCCCTTGGGACTGAAAAGTGTACAGATGCGGCCGGTCCTGGCTTTCGGACCAACTCCCCCGCCCCACGCCCTGTCCAGCTTCCGAAAAGCGGAAAGGAGATCAGACTCATTCAGCGGCCTCAGCAGGTACTCTGCGGCGCCCGACCTCATGGCGCTCAGTATACTTTCGGTCGAGGAGTCATTACAGACGGCGAATATGCTCGTCCCCGGGAAACGGTCATGGACAGTGCTGATCTTCCCGATATCCGCCCCTTGTTCACCACATATGTCCATTATGACAACAGCGGGCTTCTTCTTGTAAATCATTTCGTAGCCCTTGTTAAAGTTCGCGGCAACGCCTTCCACTCTTACGGGGATGTCAAAGTCCCGGATATACTGCACCGTGGACTTTACGGAATCGACGTCCCCGTCAATGACTACTACCGATATTCCATTCCACATAAGAGCCCCCTTTTGCGACTCACGCGAACATGCCCTTCAAATAATGAGCCCCAGGGTATTCCTTATTTCGACGACGGTCCTCAAGCCCCAGCCGGCTTCTTCAGAGAATAGTCCACCCACGGCAGAGCACGATTCCGATCTTCGATTTCTTCCCCCCTTTGCCACGGCCTCATTTTGCCGGTACGGGGGACAGGAGTACCAACACTGGAACTTGCAGCAACTCCAGTCAAAAAGAGTCTATCATGGAGAAAGGGGCCTGTCAATGCATACTTTCGTATATATTTCACGCCACCAGTCAAACCGGGAACCCGGATTGTGACGGCCATGCCCCTTTTACTTTGTCCCGGTTACAAAACTGTGAAACGCCAGTATCGAATGGTCTTTAATCTGCAGGAATCCGGCGGTCTTCATCTGGTCTTCTATAGTTTCCGCCGTCACCCTGATCGAAAGCGGCGGCCCCTCGGGCGTTTCTGTTTTTTTCCAGTCAATGACCGCAAGCCTGCCGCCTTTCCGCAGAAGGCGGTAGGCCTCTCTCGTAATCTTTTCCGGCTCGTCGAGTTCGTGATGAAGATTGATCATGTAAACAAGGTCGGCTGCGCCGTCAGGCAGAGGGACAGAGCTTTCTTCCATCTTCACTGGAATTACCGAATCTTTCTGTTTCAGCGGAAGATTGTCCTTCATCCATTTCACCATGATATCGGACACGTCACAGGCATACATCCTGCCGCCGTTCATCCTACCGCTGAACAAAATCGCAAAAAATCCAGTGCCCGCACCGATGTCCACCACTGTCCGCGGATGTCCCGGATTCATAGTGTCCCAGATCAGATCCGCGTCGAGATATTCAAGCCTCTTCGGGTCGTTAAGTTTCGCCAGCTTTTGCGGGTCAAATTTTTTTGATTCCATCGATTATCTCAATCCTCCGTCACAGGCGCTAACTCTCATCCACCTTGAGTACATATCCTGTGCCCCTCACAGTATGTATAAGCGCCTTGTTGTAACCCTTGTCTATTTTTTCTCTCAGGAACTTTATGTGGACATCCACGATGTTGGTGCTCGGGTCGAAATTATACCCCCACACATTTTCTATTATCTGAGTCCTCGATAAAACTCTCCCCTTGTTCCTCAGGAGATACTCGATCATCGCAAACTCTTTCGGCGTCAGGAGAATCTCCTTCCCCCCCCTGAAGACCCTCCTGGCCAGGAGATCAATCCTTAAATCTTCGATCATCAGTTCACTTGAAGAATCGGCCGAACGCCTGAGCAGGGCCTTCAGTCTCGCCAGAAGCTCGGAAAAGGCAAAGGGCTTGGTGAGATAGTCGTCGGCGCCGCTTTCCAGTCCTTCCACCTTGCTCTCCACGGAATCTATAGCTGTCAGCATCAGGACGGGCTTCTTCACCCCTTTCCCCCTCAGCTTTCTGCATAGCTCTACGCCGTTCATGCCAGGCAGCATAATATCAAATATCATCAGGTCGTATTCATTTGTGACAGCCATAAGGTACCCTGCGGCGCCCTCTTCCGCAACATCGACGGTATAAAACTCCTCCTCCAGGCCTTTCTTTATAAAGCCGGCGACATTTTTCTCATCTTCTACCAGAAGTATCCTCATATTTCTATTATATCCGGAGGCAGGGACAAAAATGTGGAACGCGAATTATTCGCTAACCCGTTCAAGCGTACTCATCGCCGACCTGCCGGGACTTCAAAAAAACCGGGTTCCGCCATGAAGTCCGGGAATGACGGCTGCCCGCCACGGCCTCCCTCATGTAACTTAAGGGTTTATGGACACGCTCTTATGATATCCGTCCGGACCAGGCAAGGTCAGACATACATGATTCCGGTTGCCGCCGATCTGCCCGCAATATAAAGCGGGAGGTCCCTCCGCAGGATTTGGCGATGCCGCAGGAGCGCTGTTTCAGGACTGTTGTTCTGTCCCGAAAGATGGGAGAGGCAAGCCCACTTTAACCTCGTACAGGCCCGAAGGAGTTCAGCCGCCTCGACATTCGAGATATGCCCCCCCGGTCCTGCTATGCGCTGTTTCAGAAATGCCGGATAAGGTCCTGCCGCGAGCATCGACGGCTCATAATTGCTCTCTATAAATACGGCGTCCAGCTCCGCCATCACCTCCCCGAGCCCCTCAAAGACGTGCCCAAGGTCGGTCATGATGCCCAGCCGTTTACCTCCGGCGTCGACTACAAAAGCCGCCCCGTCCGCCGCGTCATGGGACGTGGGTAACGACTCAACGGAGATGTCACCGAAACGGAGCTTTCCACCGGCAAAAAAGAGAGAGACATCCTTCAGACTTCCGAGGCCGTGCCTCCTGTCGGCCGCAGAGAGAGTCTTGGGAGTCGCATAGATCGGCAGACCGTATTTCCTCTGGTAGACACCTGCATAGAGCACGTGGTCGGCATGATCATGGGATATAATCAGGGCGTCGACCTGCCGTATATCGTATCCGCACCGGGAGAGCCTTCGCTCCGCCTCGGCACCGCAGATCCCGGCGTCAAAAAGGAGCCTCACATTCCCGGCCTCAACGAATATGCAGTTGCCGCTGCTTCCGGACTGCAGTGAGACGGCAACTATGCTGCAGTCCCTGACGGGGCTCACTGTCCCGGTCAAGGCCGGTCCCCGCAGTCCGTCATGCCTGTCCTCCAAACAGCTGACCTGATCGCAATTCCCATAATCCTTCCCCCCTAGTATACCACCCGGTCCTCATGAGCGGTCCAGGGATATACCAGTCTCCCGGCCCGGCCAAAAAAAAGAGGGACAACAATCCCAATTGCCGACCTGGCACTTGACTTGAGGCAATTATCGTGAGATTCTTCACCTATATAAGACGCTGTATGAAGGCAGGTCAATATCAGGAGATATAAACAGACCAGGAGGATAATGATGAAAAAAATGCTTATCGCCATCGACGGTTCCGACAATGCCATGAAGGCGGTGGAATACGCCGCCAGGCAGTTTTCGGGGATGAACGACTTGTTTCTGACCATCCTTCACGTCGTGCCGTACCCGCCTGCCCCACTGTGGGACGATGGTCATATACCCACGGAAGAAGAAAGTGAAATCAGATCGAAGGACCTGGAGAGATGGCTGAAGAACGAAAAGGCCAAACTTGCCCCCGTATTTGAAAAGGCTGTACATATATTGACCGGAAGGAACATAAAGCCTGAGAACATACGTACAAAATCGATCTCCGATTCCATAGACGTGGCAGGAAGCATCCTGGAGGAAGCGAGGGACGGCGGTTACGACACCCTCGTGCTCGGCAGGCGCGGCCTGTCACCTGCAAAACATTTCCTGATGGGAAGCGTTACGAGCAAGATCATCAACCACGGGGCCGGAATCGCGGTCTGCGTCGTCGAGTGACCCCCTCCGCAAATGAGCACCTCATGCGCCGGCCTCACTCCGCTATCCTGCCAAAATGCCCTGACAGGACCGGATCAGATGCCGGACAAGACATAATGACAAGCAGCCACACGTTTCATCTATTTAACTGCCGGAGTAGTAATGCAATCGGGAGTAATCCCCGCTGATACAAGTTCCCTGAATCACGGTTGTCTTTTGCCCTTTGCGGCACTGCGCGATTAAGATTACCGGTTCCGGCCTTGCGGGACAAGGTCGACAGCCTGTGATGACGTCAACCTTCGTTCTTCTCTTTTATAAGCGCCACATTCCCGACCGGCACG
The DNA here is from genome assembly GCA_046707105.1 of Thermodesulfovibrionales bacterium. Lineage (GTDB taxonomy): Bacteria > Nitrospirota > Thermodesulfovibrionia > Thermodesulfovibrionales > UBA6898 > JARRRD01. Next base: position 139 of record JBJKOV010000297.1, on the reverse strand, counting down.
ACAATCCAGCCCGATTCGGATTCCAGATATACCTCTTCTTCACCGACTTCTATGAGTCGGCCCGTATACACCATGTCAGCCGTGTGGACCTCGACAACCTTGCCGATAAGTTCCTGCACCTTTAGAACCTGCCTCCCTG
>JBJKOV010000296.1:0-15946 GCA_046707105.1 Thermodesulfovibrionales bacterium | reverse complement strand
AGTAAATATCTTCCTTTTCGAATGAACTCTTCCTTAATAATATATAAACAAGAAGCGACTTGAGTATATCAAGCTCGTCTTCGTTCATCCCCTTTTCTCCTTCTATCTCGGCCAGTTCTTCTCCCAGGTCAAGAAGTTCCTGTTCGTCGTAGGGGAAGGTGTTCAGCATTTCTTCGGAATAGAATTCCACATCTTTTAAATCTTTCGTTATCATCTTCAAAATCTGCAGCTGTTTTCTTGACAAGTTCACCTCACGCCAAATAAAATCTCTTGCCGCCGGACTGCCTGACAACTCCCTTCAGTTCCAGCGAAAGCATCACTTCCAGAGTCTTGTGCGAAGGCAGCGACGCTTCCCTCGATACCGCGTCGATGTGCATGGGCTCCCGCGACAGTACACGGCACAGACTCTTTTCCTCTTCGGACAATTCGACCGCCTCTTCCCTCCTTGCGGTGATGAACCCCTTGAGCACGGGGGCAAGCTCTTCAATTATATCGCCCGCTTCCAATACCAGCTTCGCCCCCTGCCTGATAAGCCTGTTTGTACCTTCCGAGTTGCGGGAGGTAATATTGCCGGGCACGGCAAAGACCTCTTTGTTCTGCTCGACGGCGTAATTCGCCGTTATAAGGGAGCCGCTTTCCAGCGCGGCCTCGACCACAAGCACCCCCAGGGACAGCGCGCTGATCAGTCTGTTCCTCCTCGGAAAATTCTCCCTGTTGGGAGGCGTACCCGGAGGAAATTCGCTGATCAGGCATCCTGAACGCAGGATTCTTTCCATGAGGCCCTTGTTCTCCGAAGGATAGCAGACATCCGGCCCGCTGCCCAGCACCGCGATAGTTCTTCCGCCCGATACCAGCGCGCTCTTATGGGACAGGGTGTCCACCCCCCTGGCCATGCCGCTGACGATCGTGAAGCCGGCGGCCGAAAGTTCCCCGGCGAGCCGCTGCGTCACCGCCTCCCCATAGTCAGTGTACTTCCTCGAACCTACGACGGCGATGCCGAACCTGTCGTCCGGCAGATACTCGCCACGCATATAAAGGACTATTGGAGAGGCTTCAATCTCTTTGAGGGGCGCGGGGTAATGCGGATCATTATAGCCTACGACCCTTATGCCCTTCTTCTCCGTTTCTCTCTCATAGCGTTCCACCTCATCCCAAAACCGGAAGTTCCTTATGTGGTCGGCCGTTTCCTTCCTGAAGCCCTTCAGAGAAAGAAGGTCCTTCGTCCCGGCACTGAATATGTTTTTGGGTGTTCCCATAAGGGCAAGCAGTCTGCGGGACATGACCGGCCCGACATCGGGAACAAGTGAGAGCCCTATCCAGTACCGCGCCTCAGACATCCCTGTCCCTGAGGAACCTGTTGGCCTTCAGGCGGAGGGCCTGCAGTTTTATGAAGCCCTCGGCGTCCTTCTGGTTATAGACATCTTCGGCCTCGAATGTTGCCAGCCGCTCGTCGTACAGGGAATATGGAGATTTTCTTCCTACCGTCAGGCAGCCGCCCTTGTAAAGTTTCAGACGCGCCGTACCGGTCACGCCCTTCTGCACCTCATCGATCATCTTCTGAAGGGCGATCCTCTCGGGCGAAAACCAGTAGCCGTAATAGATCATTTCGGCATACTTCGGGCTCAGCGAATCGAGCATATGGGCGACCTCCCTGTCCAGGGTGATAGATTCGACGGCCTTCCTCGCCACGTGCAGGACGGTACCGCCGGGGGTCTCATACACCCCCCTCGATTTCATGCCGACGAACCTGTTTTCAACGATGTCGACCCGCCCCACCCCGTGCTTCCCCGCTATCTTGTTGAGCTTTTCCAGCAGGACGGCCGGTGGAAGACTCTTCCCGTTAAGCGTGACAGGATCGCCGCCTTCAAACCCGATCTCGACATAGACCGGTCTGTCCGGAGTCTTCTCCGGCGGACTGATCATTGTATACATATCTGACGGCGGTTCAGCCCAGGGATCTTCGAGTATCCCTCCCTCATAACTTATATGGAAGATGTTCCTGTCGGTGCTGAAGGGCTTCTTCTTTGTTGCAGTGACCGGAATGGAGTGGGCCTTCGCGTAATCAATGAGCGACTGCCTGGAATTGAAGGTCCATTCCCGCCATGGTGCTATTACCCTTATATCCGGCCTGAGGGCGTAGCAGGTCAGCTCGAACCTTACCTGATCGTTTCCCTTGCCCGTGGCGCCATGGGCGACCGCGTCAGCGCCCTCTTTATCGGCTATTTCGACCTGTTTCTTTGCTATAAGCGGCCTGGCGATCGACGTCCCAAGCAGATAGAAGCCCTCATAGACGGCGTTCCCCCTGAGCATCGGGAAGATATAGTCCCTTACGAACTCTTCTCTCAGGTCTTCGACGTACACCCTCGAAGCGCCGGTCTGGAGGGCCTTCTTTTTTACCAGCCTCAGATCCTCACCCTGTCCCAGGTCAGCGCAGAATGCGATCACTTCCGCTCCGTAGGTCTCCTTCAGCCATTCTATCGCCACTGATGTATCAAGTCCGCCTGAATAGGCAAGGACTATTTTCTTGACCATTTCATCACTCCGATTCTGAATAGTTTCAGTACCGCCGCCGATCCTCGGACACTACTCCTTCTTACAAGTTTTAACCATAGCACAAAACCGGATTAAATGTAAATTTGGCGCAGGGCCCGAAAAAGGCCGGGTAGTCTAATTGAAATTTAATCTCAATTTCAGTTAGACTACCCGGTATGGAACAGAAGATTTTCAGGAATTTTCTCGGGGAAAGGGGCCTCAAACTTACAAAGGAGAGGATGTCGGTCCTCACAGAGGTCTTCTCCTGCCACGATCATTTTGATCCGGAAGACCTCTATCTCAGGATAAGGAGTTCCGGACTTAAGGCCTCGCGGGCGTCCGTTTACAGGACTTTAAGCCTCCTCGTCGAAAGCGGCCTCGTCCAGAGGGCTATGAGGACCGAAAGGGGCAACGTCTACGAACACCGGTACGGCCATGGCCATCACGATCATATGATCTGCGATTCATGCGGCAAGATAATAGAGTTTTATTCCGAAAAGCTCGAAAACATCCAGAGCGAGATCTGCGACAAGAATAAATTCAACGGGGTCAGTCACACCCTCGAGATAAGGGGAATTTGTGAAAGGTGCAGCGAGCAGGGCAGTGAAAGAAGATAAAAAGGCAGTGAAAACAGTGAAAGAAGATAAAAAGAAGCAGAAATATAAAAGGATTGTGCTTGCCGGAAACCCCAACGTGGGCAAGAGCGTGATTTTCGGACTCCTCACCGGGAAATACGTTACCGTCTCAAACTATCCCGGCACAACGGTGGAGGTCTCGCACGGCAACATCTTCCTGGACGGCGAAAGGTTCCTGGTCGTGGATTCCCCTGGCGTGAACAGTTTTATTCCCATGAGCGAGGACGAACGCGTTACCCGGGACATCCTTCTGGCGGAGAGACCGGATACTGTCGTGCTGGTCGCAGACTCCAAGAACCTGAAGCGCGGCCTCATGCTTCTCCTTCAGCTCGCGGAGATGGGCCTGCCGTGCGTGATCGCCCTGAATATGGAAGACGAAGCGAGGGCGCGCGGTCTCGACATAGACTACAGGGGGCTTGAAGAAGTTCTCGGCGTCAGGGTAATCGGCACCGTGGCCCCCCAGAGGAAAGGCATATCTCAGTTGAGGGAAGTTCTCACCTCGGCGTCGGCGTCCCGGATGAAAACAGATTACGGGAACGTCATCGAGACCTACGTTGATAAGATCTCGGCCCTGCTGCCAGCGTCGAATATCTCCGGAAGGTCCATCTCCCTCATGATACTTTCCGGAGACGACAGCCTGAAAGGATGGCTCGTGGCAAACGTCGATTCCGAGAGGATAAAAGAGATCGAAGACGCACGCGACGAGGCGCAGACAAAGCTGAAGGAACCTCTTTCACATATTATCGCAAAAAAACGGATTGAGCTGGCCGGCGCCGTCGTTAATTCAGTGCTCAAAAAGAGCGGCGGAGAATCAGGACAGTTTGCACGATGGCTCGGCAGGTGGACGATGCACCCTTTCTGGGGCTTATTCTTCCTTGCATTTGTCCTCTTCGGGTTTTATGAGTTCGTAGGGAAGTTCGGGGCCGGCGTACTGGTCGATTTTTTTGAGAACGTGATATTCGGTCAATACCTGAGTCCAGGCCTGGAAAAAGTCGTTCGGTCCCTTGTCCCCTTCCCCCTCCTGCAGGACCTTCTGGTAGGACAATACGGAATTTTTACGATGGCAATTACTTATTCGGTGGCCATCATTCTGCCGATTACGGCAACATTCTTCATGGCCTTCGGTCTCCTTGAGGACAGCGGGTATCTGCCGAGGATCGCCGTGCTCACCAACAGCGCCTTCGCAAAAATAGGACTCAACGGCAAGGCGGTGCTTCCCATGGTTCTGGGCCTTGGCTGCGGCACCATGGCCACAATGACGACACGCATACTCGAAACGAAGAGGGAGAGAGTCATAGCGACATTCCTTATCGCCCTTGCGATCCCGTGTTCGGCCCAGCTCGGGGTCATGCTCGGAATGGTAAGCGCCTTCCCTGCGAGGGTAGCGGTCTGGTGGGTGGCGACGGTATTCCTTGTTCTTGTTCTCACCGGGTTCATCGCATCGAAAGTCCTCCCGGGGGAGAAGGCCGATTTTTTCCTCGAACTTCCACCGATGAGGACCCCGCGGATGGGCAATATTATGATGAAGACCCTGAGCAGGATAGAATGGTATCTAAGGGAAGCCGTTCCATTGTTCATACTCGGCACTTTTATCCTCTTCGTGCTGGACAAGACAAAACTGCTCGGATGGATCGAAGAAGTCTTGTCTCCCGTGGTAGTAAGCCTCCTGGGGCTGCCCGCAAAAGCAACTGCGGCGCTCCTTATGGGGTTCCTCAGGAGGGATTACGGCGCCGCAGGCCTTTTCGAGCTTTCCAAGCGCGGCTTGATGGACGAGAGGCAGGTGATCGTGAGCATCATAACGCTCACGCTGTTCATCCCGTGCCTGGCAAACTTCTTCATGATCATCAAGGAGAGGGGGACTAAGACCGCTCTCACGATGTTCGTTTTGATTACCACCTTCGCCCTCGCCGTAGGCACCGGAATAAATCTCCTTCTAAAGGCCCTCTACTGAAACCGCGGTTATCGCCCGCTTCTTTTGACAGCTTTTTTGACGCGGGGGTATAATCAGAAATCATGAGAATAAAAACCCTTATAGCCGTTATTATTGTCGCCTTACTCGTAGGAGGAGCCGCAGGCTCTTATGAGGCCCTGTCAAAGAGCCTCCCCTCGATAGATGAACTCAAAAAGTATAACCCGGCGGCCGGCACAAAGATTTACGCTGACGACGATACGCTGATAGGAGAGCTGAAGGTTGAGAAGGGCGTCTTCGTCCCGTTCGATGAAATGCCGAAGAACCTTATTGATGCGGTGGTGGCCGTGGAAGACGCCCGCTTCTGGAAACACAGTGGAATAGATTATATAGCAGTGGTCCGGGCGGTACTGAAAGACGCGGTGTACAGAAGCCTCAAAGAAGGAGGAAGCACTCTCACACAGCAACTTGCAAAGGTGGTCTTTCTGAGTCCTGAAAAAACCCTGAAGAGGAAACTGATGGAAGCCGCCCTGGCGATCAAGATCGAGAAGAACCTCAGCAAAAAGGAGATCCTCGAACTCTATCTCAACAAGGTTTACTTCGGACACGGAGCCTATGGCGTGGAGATGGCCGCCCGGACGTATTTCGGAAAACCTGTAAAGAAACTGAACCTCGCCGAGGCCTCGCTGATCGCCGGTCTTGTCAAGGCCCCTACGCTGTACTCCCCCTACAATAACCTTTCCCGCGCCAAGGAACGTCAGAGGCTCGTCCTGACACGCATGGAAGAAGAGGGCTACATAACAAAGGAAGACAAGGAGAACGCTTACCGCAGGCCCTTATACCTGTCCAGCCCCCAGAATGGAACAGACGTCTACAATTATTTTACCGAATATGTCAGGAAATATCTGGAAGAGAAGTACGGTGTGGATGCCGTTTACAGGGGAGGATTAAAGGTTTATACCACCCTTGACAAAAGTATGCAGGCGGCCGCGGTACGGGCGATGCAGTCCGGGTTGAGAGAGGTGGACAAGCGGCAGGGGTGGCGCGGCCCTGTTGAACACAAGACCGGTATCAACCCGGAAGAAGAACTGAAGGGCAGGGAGGTAACCACAACAGTCGTAAGCAATCCAGGTGATATATATACGGGTCTCGTGCTGAAAGTCACTCCTAAAGAGGCTCTTATAAAGACAAGAGGACTTCTGGGGAAGCTTTCACTGAAGGACGCGGAATGGGCATCGAACGTCCTGGACCCCAAAAGCGGCAGGTCGAAGCATTTGAGGAACTTCACTTTGACCAGGATCCTGAAGCCGGGCGACGTAGTGAAAGTCAGGATTGAGAGTATGCATGACAGGAATATCAGGCTGGCGCTGGAACAGGAACCGGAGGTCGAAGGCGCCCTGGTGGCCGTTGAACCCAACACAGGTTTTATAAGGGCCATGGTCGGTGGATACGACTTCTCGAAAAGTGCGTATAACAGGGTCGTCCTGGCAAAGAGGCAGCCTGGCTCGGCATTCAAGCCGGTCATTTACGCGGCCGCCATGGATCACGGGTTCACCCCCGCGAGCATTATCGATGATGAACCGGTCACATACACCGGAGGCCCGAAGGGCGACTGGAGCCCGGAGAACTACGACCATCAGTTTCACGGCCCCACCCGTCTTCGGGAGGCCCTTACATTCTCGCGGAACGTCGTAACAGTCAAACTCGTCGACTCCATGGGAATAGATGCCGTCAGGGACTTCGCAAAAACGATGGGTTTTCAGGGGGATATGCCGAGGAACCTCAGTATCGCACTCGGCTCGTTCGATATCACCCCCTTTGAAATGGCGATGCTTTACGACGTCTTCGCCAGCGGCGGCCAGAAGGTCAAACCCATCTCAATCAAATTCATCTCCGACCGCAAAGGAAGGATAATCGAGAGCAACGAGCCCGAAAGAGAGCAGGCAATCAGCCCCCAGACCTCGTTTCTCACCACTTCAATGATGGAAGACGTCGTAAAGTACGGTACCGGATGGCGCGCTAAGGAACTGGGGGTTCCTGCTGCGGGCAAGACCGGGACCACAAACGATTATAAGGACGCCTGGTTTGTAGGGTACACAACAAACCTCGTCGCCTGCGTCTGGGTCGGCTTCGACAACTCACGGACACTGGGCGCTCTCGAAACAGGCGCGCGGGCGGCTTCTCCGATATGGGTGTCCTTCATGAACAGTGCGGCAAGGGGCGGCGCAGAAGAATTCAGACAGCCCGAGGGCATCGTCAGTTATTTCATAGACCCGAAGACCGGCCTTCTTTCACACGAGCAGACAGACCTTCGGGAATACTTCAAGGAGGGTACCGAGCCTAAGGATTTTGCGCGCCGGAGGTCGATCTGGGAAATCAAGGACCCATCGCAATTCAATTTCGACTAGCAAACGGGAGGCGGGACGAAAAGGAGTTACTTCTTTTTTGACTTGCCTGAGATATAAACGATGCAGTCTTCACAAATCCTGCCGGACTGAGTATTGCATATCATCCTGTTCAGTTCCCAGCAGGGCTTGGTCTTGTCTATATAGGCGGAACACTTGTTCTTTCTTTCCTCGGAACAGGCGGTGATTTCCCAGCAGGGCGCGTAATCCAGGAGTTTCTTTATTCCTTCAATGCTTATTTTTTTGTTGTGGATCAGCTCTCTGACGCACCGCAGCCACTTGATGTCGTTTTCGGAATAGTACCTGTTCTTGTTCCTTCTGGCAGGCTTTATCAACCCATGTTTCTCATAGAGCCTCAAAGTCTGATCGGTGGTCCCTATCAACTCCGCGACGATGCCGATGGGGTAGAGCGGCATCTCCTTCCTCTCTTCGTCAGTCAGGTCTTTCTTCATTGTACCTTTCGCCATATGTCGATGATATGTCGGTAAAAAAACAATCGTACTTTCTTGATAATTATAATTATTAAGCCATTATCAAATTAAAAAATGCAAGTTTTTTGTTCGATATTGACTTTGACAAAGCGGGTCGTGTAAGATATTGCGATTTCTACGAAGGAGGCATCTCATATGCTAGAAGAAAAACTCTTCCTTGACGCGATAGTCAATCCCCAGGTCATTCCGCACTTCGTTTCTTATTCCTTGCTCGCTTCGATCATACTCATAGTGGTCTCCCTGATCGTGCGCAGTTCGATCAAGCTGGTGCCGCGAGGCACGCAGAACTTCATGGAAGTGATCGTGGAGGCGCTGCTTAACCTCTGCGAAGAGAATATCGGCCACCACTGGGGAAGACCGCTTTTCCCCATGGTTGCAACAATATGTCTGTTTATCGTTGTCGGCAATTTCCTGGGTCTCCTTCCCTGGTCCACGTCTCCCACCGCCAACGTCAACACCAACGCGGCCATGGCGATCCCGGTTTTTCTGGCGACCCATTACTACGGCATTCGCGTCCATGGATTCGGGTACATCAAGCATTTTCTCGGGCCTATCCGTTCGATAGCCGCGCTGCCGCTTATGTTACTCATGTTTATTATCGAGGTAATCGGTCATCTAGCCAGGCCGATGACTCTCTCAGTCAGGCTTCTGGGCAATATGAGCGCGAAGCACTACCTGCTTCTGGTTCTGGGGATACTGGTGGCTCCGATAGTTCCCTCGGCCATACTGGTGCTGGGCGTTCTGGTGAGCGTCATCCAGGCTTTCGTTTTTACGCTGCTTTCAGCCCTGTATCTCGCTGGTGCCGTTGAAGAGGCACATTAATTCAAAGTTTTTTGGAAAGGAGGAAGAAACAATGAAGAAGAAACTCTCGATAGTACTTCTGGTCCTGTTGCTGGTAGTCCTGCTTGCCCCTGTCGTGTTTGCACAGGAAGCGGCAACATCTCCTGATGCCGCAAAGCTGAACTACTATGCCTATGCCGCCATCGCATGCGGTATCGGCGTGGGGATTGCCGCCTTGGGTACGGGTATCGGACAGGGAATGGGTCTCAAGGGTGCTTGCGAAGGTGTTGCAAGGAATCCGGGCGCATCAGGAAAGATCACAACCACCCTGATCATCGGTCTTGCCATGGTCGAGTCACTCTGTATTTATGCGCTCGTCGTCGCCCTTATCCTGCTATTCGTAAAGCCCTTCGGATTCTAGCGGCACGTTATAATAATCACAAAAAAAGGCCGTGTTCTACACGGCCTTTTTTTGTTACCCCAACATTAACTTCTCTCCGGGAGTCTCTCCTGAAGCAGTCATTCAACTTGCCATTATTGGGGACCATTTGTCTCAGGTGGCTGGATGCCGGATCAACCGGGTCGCGCAGAGGCGCACTAACCCTGGCGGGGATGACGACTCTTTATCGCAGATTATTCATGAAATGCGGTGGACACGAAAGGACATAGTGTTTTCCCTCATTCTCGCTTCGCTCCGAGGAACTTGCCCTCTTTATTATCAGAGACGCACTGTATGAGTATCGGGCAAGTAAAGCCGCTCAAACACTATACCCTTCCGGCAGTCGGGAAAATTTGTGAATAAAATGGCTTACGAGTCCGTCAAACTTGAAGAAATGGTGACCGACAAATTATTATAGATATAGTTGCGGAGGCTGCTCCGTGGCATCCGGAAGATCCCACTGTGAGCGACATCCCGGCTGGAGGCATTCAGTCGAGGCGACCGTCGTTTTTTCTGTTTGTTGCGTGAAGAACCCTGCGGCAGGGACCGCAGGGCGTCTATTTTTTGAATGTTTATTTTTCATTGTCATTCCCGCAAGCATAGCGCGTCGGGAATCCTTCCGGAAAGATTCCGGACAAGACATAATGACAGAAATTTGGACCTGTGGCAGAGACCACAGGGTGTAATAATTATTAAATCATCACAAGGCTCTCTGTTGGACAGCTCAATCTATCGGATATTAAAAGAAACAGCCGTAAGGACAAGCGAGAAGCTGGGCAAACCCTCATTCTATGAAGCATGCCGGGAGGAGCTGGCTGTTTCGGGCTCTTCATTTTCGGAAAGCGCCGTCATCCGGAGGTGCAGGTCCTACCTTAACGAGGCGAGGCTCCATCCGGCCCATGGGATCTTCCACTGCGAGAAAGTGGCAGTGGAGGCTGGTGCTCTTGTGCAGGTTGAGCGTAAGAACTGCGGGAAAGGGAGCAGGGATACAAAGGAGTTGATGCTCTGCGCACAAGTCGCCGGGCTGCTTCATGATATAACCCGCAACGGCAAAGATCACACCGTTACCGGCAGCATCGAGGCAGCCTTGTTCCTCCGGTATTTCGACATAAGCGAAATACATAAGAAATATATTGTAGCGGCAATAAGGAACCATGAGGCATTCAAAGAGGTGCTTTCTTCCGGGGACGAACAGGCCAGGCTGGTGAGCGATTGCCTGTACGATGCGGACAAGTTCAGGTGGGGACCGGACAATTTTATCACCACCCTCTGGCTCATCACGGAATCCTCGGGGATGCAGCCGGAGACATTGCACAGCGTCTTCAGGGAAAAGCTGGAAGTCATCGCCATGATAAGGGATACTTTCAGGACCGGCACGGGGAAGAAATACGGGCCGGAATTCATCGATATTGGGATAGAGATCGGAAATGAAATTTACCGGAAACTCGATAACATGCTAGGAGACTGACGTTATGCTCTTAATAACAGATCTGAGCCGCATCACAACAAAGTTCACCAACACCGTCCTTACCCTGGGCAATTTCGACGGCTTGCACATCGGACACCAGGAACTCATAAAGATGGTGATGAAGAGGGCGCGCGAGACAGATGCGGTCAGCATGGTGGTAACGTTCAGGCCGCATCCTTTGAAGATCCTGGCCCCCGAGAAATGTCCGCCCCTCATAAGCATTTATGAAGAAAAGATAGCCCTTTTCGAGAAACTTGGCCTTGATGTACTGGTCAAGATCCCGTTCACGCTCGATTTTGCGGCCATGACTCCGGAAGATTTTACGAAAAAAATCCTTTACGATCTCCTTGGGGCAAGGGAAATATTCGTGGGATACAACTACCGGTTCGGAAAGGGCAGGGCCGGCAATGTCGGGACCCTGAAAAAACTGGGCGAAGAGTACGGGTTCGTGGTCAGGGAGGTAGAACAGATATCACTGGATGGAGAAGTCATCAGCAGCACCAAGATACGTCAGCTGCTGAGTGAAGGCAGGGTCGAACACGCAGCCCGCCTTCTGGGCAGAATTTATGCTATCGCCGGGATAGTCGTCAAAGGAGACGGAAGGGGAAAATGCCTCGGATTCCCGACGGCGAATATAGCTCCCAAACATTCCATCATCCCCGCCAACGGCGTATACGCAGTGAGATTCTTTGTAAGGGAGAGGCTATATGACGGCATCGCCAACATAGGGTTGCGCCCCACATTCGATGAAAACAGACTCACCATCGAGGTCTACGTCCTGGACTTCAATGAAGATATATACGGCGAAGAGATCTCCCTCTACTTTATCGGAAAGATCCGGGAAGAGCGCAAGTTTGGAAGCCCTGACGAACTGGTCCGGCAGATAACCTCCGACATCCTCACTGCAAAGGGGATACTTGCGGAACATCCCTCCACGCTTTCATTTTCCCGTTGAGACATCGCGGCAAGGATCCCCGCATCAGGCGGATCTCTTGATCTTTGTGCCCTGAAGGGCTAAGCTTTCCCTATGGGAGGGCTGGCGGTATGGATAACCGGGCTGCCCGGCAGCGGGAAGAGCACGGCAACGGACGGATTAAGTAAACTCCACCCTGACTTTGTCGTACTGAGGATGGATGACATGAGAAAAATAGTGACACCCGATCCGACGTATTCGTATACGGAAAGGGACCTCGTCTATAGAAGCCTTGTATATCTTGCCAGAGTGCTTACCGAACTCGGCCACAACGTAATTATCGATGCCACCGGAAACCGGAAGGAGTGGCGGGATCTGGCGCGCGGGCTTATCCCCCGCTTCATTGAGGTCTACCTGAGGTGTCCGGTCGAAGAATGCAGCATGCGGGAAAAACAGAGAACCGACGCTCACAGCGCTCCTCCTGACATTTACAAAAAAGGAGAGAGTGGATGGCCTGTGCCGGGTGTAAACGCACCTTATGAAGAACCCGCCAATCCCGAGATAAGAGTGGAAACGGCGCGCTTGTCAGTGGAAGACGTCGTCGCACTCATAAACGACTCCCTGAAGCAAAAGCTCCATGACTGAGCGCTGACCATGATAATTCCTAAAAAGGGGCCTGAAATTTGAGCGGGCGGCCTTGACGGCCTTTTCTTCAGGGCAGCCATGAGGCGATTGCCGTCGAAGAGCAGCCAGCCAAATCTCCCGTGGACGAACTTTTTCCACCACTCCCTTTCTCCACAAGCAGGCGGGCAAAGTCCTGCGCCGGCAGAGGCTTACTGAACAGAAAGCCCTGTGCTTCATCGCATCTGTGGGAGCATAAGAACTCCAGTTGCTGAACGGTTTCGACACCTTCGGCAGTTACTCTCAGGTTCAATTCATGCGCCATGGTAATGATAGCCCGGGAAATCGCCTCATCATTAGGGTCTTTTGCGAGGGAAGCGACGAAAGACTGATCGAGCTTCAGTCCGTTTATCGGCAGGTATTTCAGATAGTTCAAGGCCGAATAGCCGGTGCCGAAATCGTCTATGGAACAACTTATCCCAAGCGACCTCAGTTCATTGAACGTCGATGAAATCAGATTCGTGTTCTTCATCACAATGCTTTCGGTAAATTCCAGTTCCAGGTATTTAGGCTCGAGTTCCAACTCGTCCAGCATCTTTTTCAGCATTTCCATGAAGCCTTTCTGTATAAACTGGTACGTCGAAATATTGACGGCAACGCGGATGTGAGGAAACCCGGCTTCCTGCCACGCCTTGTTCTGCGCGCAGGCTGTAAGGAGCAGGAATTCTCCCATTGAAGCTATAACCCCTGTCTCTTCAGCCAGAGGAATAAACTCCAGGGGGCTGAGCAGGCCATAGTCAGGATGCTGCCAGCGGACAAGAGCCTCGGCCCCTGCGATATTGCCTTTTCGCAGGTCAAGCTGAGGCTGGTAATAGACTACGAACTCCTTCTCGTTCAGCGCCCTCCGCAGGTCGCTCTGCATCCTTATTTTCCTTATCGAACTGTCGTTGATAGCCGAACTGTAAAACTGGTAGTTGTTTCTGCCCTGGTTTTTGGCGAAATACATGGCGGCGTCCGCATTCCTGAGAAGGGCTTCCGCATCCGAACCATTCTGCGGGAACATGCTGATACCGATGCTGGCTGTGATGTAAACCTCCACGCCGTTAATTATAAATGCCTCGGAGATCCTCTCCAGGATTTTTTTCGCAACGGCAGAAATATCGCCGGTAGAATCCATATCAGGAAACATCATAACGAATTCATCCCCGCCCAACCTGCTTACCGTATCGCTCTCCCGAATAATCTTCTTCAGCCGCTCCGCGGCAGCCATTAACAGGAGATCCCCCGTGCCGTGTCCTAATGTGTCATTCACATTTTTAAAGCGGTCAAGGTCGAGGAACATGATAGGAAGGAACTCTTCGTGACGGCGCGCCTTCACCAACGACTGGCTGAGGCGATCGTTAAATAAAGCCCTGTTTGGAAGGCCGGTCAGGGCGTCGTAAAAGGCCAGTCTTCTGATGGTTTCCTCGTTCTTCCTGCGCTCGGTTATGTCCTCGGAGGTAGTGATGACGGCAAATACGCTTCCCTCCGGGGTCGTAACCACGTCAGACATCAGCTGCACGGGGAATGTGCTGCCGTCTTTCCTTGCGTTCGTCGTCTCGCGTCTGAAACTCTTGAGGACCGGCTGGGACATGGGTCTCCATATCTCCGGGGGACCCAGTATCCTCGCGTCCTTGCCCATCATCTCTTCCACGCTATACCCATGCATCGCCGCCTCGGCCGGGTTGATATAGAGTATCTTTCCTTCCGGGTCCGTTATCGTAACGCCTGTCTGCATCGTTTCAACAGCCTTCTGAAGTGCCAGAAGGGCCTCCTTGCCGGACCTTCCTTTAATCATCTCTGTTTTCCACCGTCGGTAAAGTACGAGGAGGATAGAGGTGAGGAGGAGGAAATTGAAATTAATGAACACTCTCGAAAAAGGTCTTTCCTTGTAGATATCGGAAAAATAGAAAAGCCACCGGCCAAGATTTAGAATAAAGTTAAAAAACGTGAAAAAAAAGATAAGGAACAGAACAAAAGTTATATAGTCGGAATATCTGTCTTCATGTTTCATCTTCTCATTGTCAGACGCCGTACGCCGGACTCTCCGTGTGCGATATCACCGACCGAACCTCTTCACCTGTATCCCCCGCGAGTCGTCTTCGTGGATTTTTGACATCATGTCCCACACCACTTTCTTCGCCAGGTCCTCATCGATAAACAGGGCGACCATTTTGCCGACTTTCTCGGCGGCCGCGGCCAGGCTTTCCCTGTCACCCGCCGACTCTGCAATTGTGCCCGCCGCCCTCTTGAGAAAGATACTGCTCGCTTTCTTGTCGAGGGCCTCGGTCATCATCGTCTGCAGGTCGTCTTTGATGTCCATGGGATCACAGCCCCAGTTCGACAATAATTCTGTATAGCAGATTTATGACCTTCACTATAAATACGGCTCCTGCGAGCAGGATGATGCCGATGATAAGCTGTCTGGATGTATCCGGCAAGGAAGGGAAAAGCAAAGTCGCGAGGTAGGCTGCGACCAGCAGCCCGATGAGGTAATACAGGAGTCGCCAGGTCTTTTTTACGACCCCCCCCGGGAGCCTTCTGTTAAGATTGAGCGCACGGAGAAATGCGTAGACCAATACGCATATTGAAGTACCAAAAAGAAACAATATAAGCATGTCCATTGATCCTCCCTTTTTTCCCTCAGCCCTTCCGGCGCAGGCGGCAGCTCCCATACAGCGTATATTCCAAGTAATATATTGTCAATCCTCCCCTGGTAGGGTTGTTAAGGTCGCCATAGACGAGCTGATTATCATCAGTAGACTGCCAGACATCAAGGGTATTTGGTGTAAAGTGCAGCGCCTTCAGCGTTGCCTATATCGCCTCATAATATTCACAATCTGCCCGAAAGTCTAAAGCAAATCATATGCCATGTGATGAAAAAAGGGAAATGCCCGTTTCCTCAAGATTTCAGCCCTGAGCAAACACTCAGCAGTATAAAATTTACATAATCTCCCCCAAAAATTACATAGTCACGCTGCCGGTTCCCGGCCCTTCACTATGTTTAATGGTTATCCGATTATGAAAAAGACTGTTGGAGATCGCACCAGATCAGAAGGCCGATATTCCACCCTGCCCGGTTCTCTCGGCGGGTCTTGTGGTAAGGCCGGCGAGTTCAATCATCACCTTCATACTGAAATCTCCGGGCTTCTTGTCCGCTTCAAACCGCAGACCCCAGCACTGTCTCATATACCTCAGCGCCACATTCAAATCCTGCAGGCCCCCTCCCCTGGCATCGTACCAGAGGCTTCCGGTCATCTGGACCGCCTTTAGAGGCTTGAAGGAAACTCCCGTTGTATACATAAGAATATCTTCCACCCTGTTGTAGCGCTGTCCTATCGATATAAAGGAATTCTTCACCTGAAAACCGAGGTCGGAGGTAATCGTCTCGAATCCCCCCGTGTAGAAATTGTAGGTCGCATCAAGGAGTAGAGGGAACGGGTACTTGATGCCCAGTTCCATATCCAGAGGGACAAACGGCCTGTTGCCGTTATAAGTATCAAATGCCTGTGTCAGTCGTAGGTCGACCACCTCTCTGCCCTTCACGATCGCCCGGTTCAGGATGCTGAGTTCGACGTTCGACGTCTTGCCGAAGAGCTCGGTGGAATCGAAGACAGGGAGGTCATTTTCGGAAGAATAGATGAAATGATACCTGATCGACGGCTCTATGACGTGGGTAAAATATGAGTAGGTCCTGTACAGCCGTGTGTGACC
>JBJKOV010000295.1:0-1984 GCA_046707105.1 Thermodesulfovibrionales bacterium | reverse complement strand
AAGCGCTCTCTGTGCCATAATATATTCACCTCGTTGGTGTTAGTTTGTTTCTCGACAAAATATTCTAACACCCCGTTTCTACGGGAACAACGAGGTTTTTTATTTTTCTTGATGGTGGATCGGGGGGGAAGTGCGTTCTTCATCCGTCGCCCGGCTTGGCGTTCCAGCCTGGATCCGATCTTCCGGTATAATAAACGGTATAAGAAACGGAGGGAGAATTATGGCAAAATATACGGCGACAATCGACGAGGATACCAGACAGAGGATACAGGCACTGCCGGGACGCGTACACTTCTCTGCCTTTATGCGGAAAGCGATCGCTGTTTTTGTGGAGGAGCTTGAGAAGAATCCGGACCTCCGGCCCGAGAACTTCATCATCACTCACACCGCACGGAAGGATGCAACGGACAAAAAAAGGAAATGAAAAAGGGAATGCCGTCTCCCAACAAAACAAATGTATCCCGGTATATCACCCCGGAAGGGCGCACACATCTGAGTGAAGAACTGTCATATCTCTGGAAGGTCAAGCGTCCCCAGGTTACGCAGGCTGTCGCCGAAGCAGCGGCCATGGGGGACCGGTCCGAGAACGCTGAGTATATTTATGGCAAGAGGCAGTTAAGGCAGATCGACTCCCGTATGCGGTTTCTTACAAAGAGGTTGAGCGAGCTGATCGTAGTCGACAGGACGCCTGCCGACACATCGAGAATATTTTTTGGCGCCTGGGTCGGGCTCGAGGATTCCGGGGGAAATCTGTTCCGGTATCGCATCGTCGGACCGGACGAAGTCGATCCGGAAAAGGGTTTTATCAGCGTAGATTCTCCGATGGCAAAGGCGTTGCTCCGCAAGACAGAGGGGGATGAAGTTGTGGTGAGCAGGCCCAACGGGACGGATGCCTTTGTGGTAACCTCCGTCGGCTATTGAATCCAGGGGCGCGGGAGGGAACCGAATGGGCTCTGAAACAGGGAGCAGGATTTGATGATGGAATGATTTTGAAAAGATGAGACACTGGCGCTATAATACCGGATATTTTTGGCGTTAAAGAGTGAACTCATGTCCGATAAAGACGGCAGACAGATTATGAAGGATTTCGGAGTGCGACGGGAACGTCAACTCCTCGCCATAGTGGTGGCGCTTTTTCTTGTCTTTTTTTTCGCCCTGCTCCATAAGCAGCCGACGGCACTGATAGAGCTGTCAGGAGATGCCGTCTTCGGAGCCCAGGTCATAGTCATTGCTGCGTTTATAGGGTTCACGGTTTTTAACTGGAGATGTCCTTCATGTAATAATTTCCTTGGTAGTGATATAAACAGGCGCTTCTGCAGGCGGTGCGGGAGCAGGTTGCGATGACTGCATTCCGCCCGCTAGTGCAGTGCGATTAAATCTCTTTACTCATGATTGTCATTCCAGCGTGCCTGCCTGCCGGTAGGCAGGTCTGGAATCTTTCGGAAGGATTGCGGACAAGCCGCAATGACGGCCATTTATGCACTTACGGCGGGATTTTGGTTGTCCCTGTATTTATATGAAGAAGTGTTGGCCGCACTACACTAGAACTGCCCCCTGTCCAGGGTCCTGTACTGTATGGCCTCTGATATGTGATGGGAATGTATATCCGCTGATGAGTCCAGGTCCGCGATGGTGCGGGAGAGTTTAAGTATCCTCGTATATGCCCGTGCTGAAAGGCCGAGCTTCTGCATGGCGGTCTCAAGGAGGCTCTGGGCGTCCGTTTTCAGCGTGCAGTATTTCTTTATATGCCGGCTCTTCATCTGTCCGTTGGCATAGATTTTTTCACCCTTGAGTCTCTGGAGCTGAACGTCCCTCGCTCTGACAACCCTGTTCCTGATGTCTTCAGACTTCTCTCCGGCATAGTCCGTGGAGAGTTCCTTATAGGGGACAGCCGGAACCTCTATGTGGATATCGATCCTGTCGAGCAAAGGGCCTGAGACCTTCCTCCTGTAACGGTAGATCTGCCCCGTTGTGCATGTGCACT